>JALZDC010000295.1 GCA_030862755.1 Actinomycetota bacterium | reverse complement strand
GAAGCAGATCGTCGACGAGTCCGGGGACCACGTGATGTCGGTAACGTCACCCTTCAGATCCGTGAGTCGCAGGGGTTCGCCGCCGTCCATCGGCAGCACGAACAGCTGCATCCGTTCCGTGTCACGGTTGGACGCGAAAGCGATCGACCTGCCGTCCGGCGCCCATCGTGGCGAGACCACCTTTTTCTTCGGGTCGGTCAGCCGGCGATGGCTGCCCGCGTCGTATATCCAAAGAGATCTCGGATAGTCGTTGGTCTCGCGGTCGGCTTTCCAGACGATGTAGACGACCCGCCCGTCCGGTCCGATCCGCGGATCGGTCACGCCCGTCAGCTCGTAGACATGCTCTGCTCGCATGCGCGCATCGTATTCTCCGACGCATGACCAAACTCGGGGTCCTGTTCCTGTCGATCCTCATCCTCCTGACCACGGCGTGCGGAGGCGACGACGCCGGAACCGGCGCGGCGACGGCCGACGAGTCGCCGGAGGGGGAATGCTTGGTCGTCGAGGACACCGTCGAAGGCGAAGGCAAGGAGGCGACCCCCGGGTCGATCGTGACCGTGCACTACACCGGGACGCTCGAGGATGGCAGTGAGTTCGATTCCTCGAGGGGGAAGGAACCGTTCACGTTCCCGCTGGGTGGGGGACAGGTCATCCAGGGCTGGGACGAAGGCATCGTCGGTATGAAGGTGGGCGGCCGGCGGACGCTGATGATCTGCAGCGACATGGCCTACGGCGACGAGGGCTACCCGGGTGCTATCCCCGGTGGCGCCACCCTGACGTTCGACGTCGAACTCCTCAAGGTCAGATCTCCCGCTTAAATCAAATCCAGCACCATCCGGTGGGAGGGATGGACGACGTGTCCGAGGTCGTTTGGACAACCCTCGTCTGGACATTGCCGCCGATCGTCTCTTCGACGGTCGATGTGACGGTCGTCCCTACCGGCTTGTCGCAGTTGTCGAAGACCCAGATACGGGCGTCCCACTCGTTCACCGGCAGCGAGGTACCCAGCAGCAAGGGCAGATAGAACGCGAACACGCCCGCAGTGCCGACCGCGAACAATCCGATGGCGCTGGTTGCCTCCCACGACCGGCCGATCCGGGTCGCGACGTACGCGAGAGCGAGACACATGAACGGGATGGTTGGCAGGAGATAGAAGATGAACACGGCCGGACGATGGGTGCGTGCGTCGCTGATCAGCCAGGGCACATAGGTCAAGAGGAATCCTCCCAGGATGATCGCCTCGGCCCGCCCGCGTTCTCGTACCCAGCGCCAGGCGACGTACGCGAGGGCGAGTAGCGACGTCCACCAGACGAACGGGTTGCCCGCGGCGAAGATCTCCTGGTAATCCCCACCACACTCGTCCGAGCAGAAGTAATACGACACGGGACGCTTCAACAGGATCCACGTCCATGGTGGGCTCTGGTACGAGTGGTTGCTCTCCAAACCCGTATGGAAGTCGACCATGTAGTTGTGGTGGTCCCACAATGACCGGAGCCAGGAACCGGGCGACCATGGCAGCGCGAACAGGCTCCCCTCGATGCGGCCTATGTAGGTCAGCAGGTAGATGAACAGCGGTGCGATGACGAGATAAAGAACGAGGGGGAACGCTTCCGCTCGCAGCGCACCGCGCAGCCAGGGCTCCCCTCGACGTCGGTGGAGGCCGACGGCCAAGCCGATCGCCACGGCCGCGCCGGCCAACAGGTACAGGGCCCCCGACCATTTCGTCGCGGTCGCCGCGCCGAGGGCTACGCCTGCCGCCAGTAACCAGGGGCGCTCGAGCATCGATTTGCCGGGCTCGCGCTCTCTCTGATCCCGGTCGTACACGAGGAAGAGGATGCCCGCGAGACCGAAGAGCGGAACGAAGATCTCCAGCATGGACGTGCGGGATTGAACGAGATGCAGGAAGTCGAGTGCCAGGAGGCCCGCAGCGATCGAGGCGGCGAGCGTCGATCTGAACAAACGTCTGGCCAGTAGATATAGAAGGGCGACGGTTGCGATCCCGGCGATGGCGGGGAGGATCCGCCAACCGAACGTAGTCGTCGCGCCGGAACATGCGTCATCTGGATTCGGACAATCGAAGCCCCAGATGCGGATGCCGATCGCGATCAACCACTTGCCGAGCGGAGGATGCACCTCGGGCGCGCTCGCGTCCCGCTGGCAGACGTCGGGCTCGTGGAGTACGTACCAGCACGCATCCTTCGCGTAGTAGGTCTCGTCGAAGATCAGCTCGGGAGGGTGTGACAGGTTCCACAACCTGAAGACGGAGGCGACGAGGACGATCGCGATCAGCGCCCAACGATCGGCTCGCCCCCACGTCGTGCTGTTTCCGCTCTCGGTGTCGTCGCGGCTCACGACCCAGCAGCTTACGGTTAGGCGATGGCGGGCAGATTGATCCTTTGCGGAACGCCGATCGGCAACCTCGAAGACATGTCCGCACGCGCGGTTCGCGTTCTCTCAGAGGCCGACCTCATCGCCTGCGAGGACACTCGCCGCACCCGCAAGTTGCTTTCGCACTTCGGCATCGCCGCGCGCTCGCTTATCGTCTACAACGAGGCGAACGAACGTCGGAAGGCGACCGAGCTGCTCGAGAAGATCAGGAAGGGCTCGGACGTGGCACTTGTGACCGACGCAGGCATGCCGGGGCTGTCCGACCCTGGGTTCCGGCTGGTGCGGGCGTGTGTCGAGGCGGAGGTCACGGTCGAGGTCGTGCCGGGGCCCAGCGCCGTGATCGCAGCCCTGGCGGTCTCGGGATTGTCGCCCGGACGCTTCGTGTTCGAGGGGTTCCTTCCTCGCAAGTCCTCCGAGCGACGGCGACGGATCGGATCCTTCGCAGGGGAGAGAAGGACGATCGTCCTGTTCGAGTCCCCACATCGTCTGGCCGCGGCCCTCGCGGACCTGTACGACGTTCTCGGCGACCGGGAGGCAGTCGTAGCGCGCGAGATGACGAAGATGCACGAAGAGATAAGGCGCGGCCGTCTGAGTGAACTCGCCGAGTGGGCCGCGAAGGCGCCACCGAAGGGCGAGATGGTCGTCGTTATCCAGGGCGCGATCCACGATCACGCAGAGGCCCCCAGCGACGAGGAGCTGGCGCGCTCGGCGCGCGCTCTCATGGAATCAGGAACCCCCAGGAGCGCCGCCCTCGGAGAGGTCGCGCGCAGAGAGGGAGTCAGGAAACGGCAGGTTTTCGATGCGCTCCTGGCGGAGCGGCGCCCTGGCAAGGGCAACGCTCCGATTGAGCCTCGGGACCCGAAGGGAACCGGGCGCGTCCCCCGGCGCCCTGACAAGGGCAACGCTCCGATTGAGCCTCGGGACCCGAAGGGAACCGGGCGCATCCCGGAGCGCGAAGCGTGAGCCGGTCGGTTAAGTGCGGACCGCAGCGTCGTCGGGGAGCTTGACCTCGAAATGACCCTTCTGGCCGAGCTCGCCCGCACAGTTGTCGCACACGCTTCTGCCGTGGAAATCGATCGCCGGATTGCCTGCAGAGCAGAAAACGCAGACGTCCTGGCGCTTCTCGAGGATCACTTTCTCGCCATCTACGGAGATCTCGAGCTCGTCGCCTTCTTTGATTCCGAAGACGCGCCTCAGTTCCGAGGGGAGGACGATGCGCCCCAGCTCGTCGATTTTGCGCACCACGCCGGTAGACTTCATGGAAGTAACCCCCTGGCACTATTTGGTAAGTACGGGGTCATGTTCCCCCGCGGCAGGGGACAAGTCAAACACTTACCGGACAATCCGGTCAGCATTTCACACAGTTCACACGATCCGGGGAGGCGTTAGACCCGATTGAGTGACACCGTCTTCTACGTCACGACGCCGATCTATTACCCGAACGCCGACCCTCATATCGGGAGCGCCAACACGACTGTCGCCGGCGACTTCATCTGCCGCTTCCGCCGCATGCACGGACGAACCGTGCATTACC
>JALZDC010000278.1 GCA_030862755.1 Actinomycetota bacterium | reverse complement strand
CCACCCAGGTGCAGGTGGTGCTTCCGGACGGCTTCGAAGCGATCACGGCGACCGACGCCGCCGACGAGCAGGCCGACCAGATCCGTCAGGGATTGCAGTTCCTCCAGACGGCGCTGTTGGTCTTCGCGTTCGTCGCGCTGTTCGTCGGCGCGTTCGTGATCTTCAATACCTTCAACATCGTGGTCACCCAGCGCACGCGCGAGCTCGGGCTCCTGCGAGCTTTGGGCGCTTCGCGACAGCAGGTGTTCGGCGCAGTCCTCCTGGAGTCGGCGGTGGTGGGGCTTATCGGGTCGGCGCTGGGGCTACTCGCCGGGATCGGGCTGGCGCTCGTGTTGAAGGCAGTGCTCGCCCTCATCGGGTTCGAGCTCCCGCCGACGGGCATGAAGATCGAGGCAGCCACGATCGTCGTCTCGCTGATCCTCGGGACCGTGGTGACGGTGGTGGCGTCGACGTTCCCCGCCAGGCGCGCCTCCAGGGTGGCGCCGATCGAGGCGCTGCGTGAGGGGACGGTCGCGCCGACGGCGTCGCTCCGCCGCCGGTGGATCGTCGGAGGTCTCCTGACCGCGGCCGGCATCGGAGCCCTCGCGGTCGGTCTCTTCGCCGACGTTTCGAACGCGGCTGCCGTCGTCGGCATCGGAGCCATGTTCACCTTCCTCGGCGTCGCGGTCCTCTCCCCGTTCGTCGCCCGCCCGCTCGCCGCGGCGATCGGTGCGCCGGCGCGCGCCCTCGCCGGCATGACGGGCCGCCTCGGTCGCGAGAACGCGATGCGCAATCCTCGGCGGACGGCGTCGACGGCCGCCGCGCTGATGATCGGCCTCGGCCTCGTCGTCTTCGTGTCGGTCTTCATGGCGTCGCTGAAGACGTCCGCCGCGGCGATCCTGGACGAGATCCTGCGCGCGGACTTCATCCTGAACTCGACCCAGTTCCAGCCGTTCAGCCCGCAGCTCGCGCGCACCCTCGAGGAACGGCCGGAGTTCGCCGCCGTGGCGCCGCTCCGTCAAGGCCAGGCCAGGGTGGACGGCGCCATCATCTTCGTCGCCGGGATGGACGAGGTGACCATCTCCGACGTGACCGACCTGCCGATGCAGGCCGGATCGATCGAGTCGCTCGCGCAGCCCAAGACGATCCTTGTATATCGGGGCGTGACGAAGCAGAAGGGCCTCGAGGTCGGTGATGAGATCGACGTCACCTTCGCGAGGAGCGGCAGGCGAACGCTGACCATCGGTGGCATCTACACCGACAACCGGCTGCTCGGGGACTACACGATCTCGCTCGACGAATACGAGCGGTCGTTCGGCGAGCAGCTCGACCTGATCGTCTTCCTAACGCGGGCGGAAGGCGTGCCGCTCGAGGAGGCGCGGCTGGCGCTCAACGCGATCGTCGAGAACTTCCCGAACGTGGAGGTGAGCGACCAGACCGAGTTCAAACAGCAGCAGAGCGACGCGATCGACCAGGTCTTCGGCATCGTCTTGGTGCTGCTCGTGCTCTCGGTGATCATCTCGGCCTTCGGCATCGCGAACACGCTCGGGCTCTCGATCTACGAGCGGGTCCGCGAGCTCGGGCTCCTCCGGGCGATCGGGATGAAGCGCGGGCAGATCGGGTGGATGGTCGTGATCGAGGCGGTGATCGTGTCCTTGCTCGGTGCGACGCTGGGGATCGCGATCGGGATCGTGTTCGGGTGGGCCATGCAGCAGGCGCTCGCCGACCTCGGGGTGTCGCATCTGACGATCCCTGTCGGGATGCTCGTCGGGTTCGCAGTCGTGGCGGCGCTGCTCGGGCTCTTGGCCTCGATCGCGCCCGCGATCCGTGCGTCGCGGATCGAGGTGCTGCAGGCGATCGCGTACGAGTAGTGGGACCGGTGGGTCGCGGTGCACTGAGTCGCAGGCCCGGCCGAACGCCACCGATATCATGGCGCCCGTGCCTCGACTGACCCTCTCGGACGGTGCCCAGGTCGAGCTCCCCGAGGGGGAGCCCGTCGGCGCCGTGCTCCCCCCGGACGCG
>JALZDC010000206.1 GCA_030862755.1 Actinomycetota bacterium | reverse complement strand
GGAACCACCCTTCTTCTCGGATCAGCCTGCCGGCCCGGTCGGCGACGCCGAGGTCGAGGGCACACGCGTCGAGGACGCCCGGATCCTCGTGAAGGTCGGCGATTCCATCACGACGGATCACATCTCGCCCGCCGGCGCGATCCGTCCGGATTCGCCTGCGGGTCGGTATCTCATCGAACGAGGTGTGCAACCGCGGGAGTTCAACTCATACGGAGCGAGACGCGGCAACCACGAGGTGATGATGCGCGGGACGTTCGCGAACGTCCGGCTCCGGAACGAGCTCGCGCCGGAGAAGGAGGGCTGGTGGACGACGCACCTCCCGAGCGGTGAGGTGACCAGCGTCTACGAGGCCGCGATGCGGTACCAGGACGAGGGCATGCCGCTCGGGGTCTTGGCGGGGAAGGAGTACGGCAGCGGTTCGTCGCGGGACTGGGCGGCGAAGGGCCCGGCGCTCCTGGGGGTGAAGTTCGTCCTCGCGGAGTCCTTCGAGAGGATCCACCGACAGAACCTCGTGGGGATGGGCATCCTTCCCTTGCAGTTCAAGCCAGGGGAGTCGTCGGCGAGCCATGGCCTGACGGGCCGGGAGCGCTACTCGGTTCTCGGCCTCGAGATCGGGATCGTGCCGGGACAGGACGCGACGATCCAGGTCGCCCGCGAAGACGGCTCCTCGGACGTGCTCTCGGTCACGGTCCGGATCGATCAGGCCGCAGAGGTGGTGATCTTCGGCCACGGCGGCATCCTGCCGATGGTGCTCCGGGAGGCCCTGGCAGGCGGCTAGGACACGCGGTCGGAGGGGCGCAGGCCGAGCTTCGGCGCGACGGCGCGTTGCGCCCGGGCGATCAAACGAGCTCGGCAGTGAACCGAGGGTCGGTGGTCGGGTCTGCCGGGCAATCAGTGGATTCGATCGTGACGGCCATCAGGTCGGTGGACGACAGATCCGCATCGACATAGGCGGCGACCGCCCCGTCGGTCGGGGCGAGGCAAGCGGCGCGGACGGCGTCACCGTCGTCGATCAACCACAGCTCGTAGAGGCGTCTCTTCCCAGGGTCCGGGAGGCCCGTACCCCATACGAGGACCCCGCGCTCTCCAGGCGTGTAGGCGAGGGCCAGTTCTCCTGGGGCTCCCTCGAAGGGCACGATCCTTTCACCGGGCACGTCGAGGCCGCCGTCAGGACGGGCGGCCAGCACGACCGCGAGGACGAGCGCGACCGCCGCCGCGACCCCGAAGGCCGCTTGCCACAGGCGGAGGCGAGCTTCCCGGCGCGCCGAGACCTCGTCGACCCGCGCGGCGGCGGCGCTCGGTCGCTGTGTCCTGACGAGGATGCGATCCACCATCTCCTCGTCCACCGGAAGGGGATCGAGCGCGAGCGCCAGCATCCCGGCGACCTCGGAGTGCTCGGCCTCGAGTCGACGGCACTCGTCGCAGTCGCCGTGGGCGGCGAGCTCGCGCTCGAGGCGCGTGGCATCGTCGTCGTCCAGGCCGTCGAGCGCACGCATCGCCATCAGCTCGTCGATCAGGGCATGCTCTCGAGTCATCGCGCCGTCTCCTCGAGGTGGGCGCGCAGCCGCCGCATCCCGAGCAGCGTCCGGGACTTTACCGTGCCGAGCGGGAGCCCCGTCCGCTCGGCGATCTGGGACTGCGACATCCCGTCGAAGTACATCTGTCCGATCACATCACGTTGTTCGTCCGGGAGCTCGGCGAGCGCCTTCCGGACGAGTCTGCGCTCCCGGGGGAGATCGATCGCGGAGAGAACGTCGTCGGTCGGATCCTCTGCGACGCCGTGGCCCATCGCCGCCGCCTGATCGGCCCGCCGACGTTGGGCCTGCTCGCGCCTCACCGCGTCGACGGCACGATGGTGGACGGTGCCCATCAGCCACGCGCGGACCGAACCTCTGCTCCGGTCGTACCGTTGCGGGTTCCGCCACACGGCCAGGAACGCTTCCTGCACGACCTCCTCCGCGACCTGCGCCTGACGGACCAGCCGGAACGCGAGGGCGTGTGCCACGCCTGCGTACCGAGCGAAGAGCTCCCGGAACGCCCGGTCGTCTCCCGCACCGACGCGCAGCAGCAGGTCTTCGTCGCGAGCCCCTGGTGGCTCAGCGGAGCTCATGCTTGCGCTCCGCGTTCCTCCCAACGTCATGACCGAGCTCGTGGTCGCCGCCTTCCTGGAGATCGGATGATCTCTGGGGGTATTCGCAGTCATCGGCCCTCGGATGAGTGCGGTCGCATCTCGGCCTGGGCGGTCCTGAGCAGGCCCTCCAGGCTGACCGGACGGGCCGGGTCGTAGATCGCGCTGCCGACCGAGAGAGCCAGGGGTTGCGGCCGGGACCGCTTCGCATCGTGCACGGCGATCGCCTCCACGAGCCTCGAGAGCACAGTGACCTCGGCACCCTTCGCGTCGCCCGACAGGAGGACGCAGAACGTATCCTCCGCGATGCGAGCGGGCAGGTCCGAGTCGCGTATCGCGCTGATGAGCACCTCTGCGGCGTCGACGGCGAGCTGGTCCGCGGCATCGGGTTCTGCGTTGGCCATGGCGGCCCGATGATCGTCGAAGCGGACGAAGAGGAAGACGACGAGGTTCCCTGAACGATCGGCCATCCGAAGGTGGTGCTCGGCGATGGCCACGAAGCCGCGGAGATTGGGCAGGCGGGTCAGCTCGTCGACCGTCGCCAGCTCACGTCGGAGCCGGCGCCGTTCGACGGCGTACCGGATGGCCCGCGGCAGCAGGCCGTCCGCGATCGAACCACGGACGAGATGATCCTCGGCGCCGGCGTGCAGGGCCACGGCACCGTCTGCTTCGTGGTCGGAGGTCGTGAGGACCAGGACGGCGGCGGCAGGGGCTTTGAACCGGAGGGTCTCGAGCGCCTCCAGGGGCCCGGCTTCGTCGAGCGCCACGATCACCGCATCCTGATCGGATCCCGGGCCGATCGATGCGAGGTCCGTGATCCGTGTGACCTCGAAGCCTTCGCCCTCGAGCTCGGTGCCGAAATCATCGCCGGTCCCCACCAGCAGCACACGGATCGAGTCGCCTTCCATGTTCATCCTTCCTCGGAACGGGTCATCCTATCCCGGGAGGGTCACGATCCCGATCCGGTGAGGTCGTCGAGCAGCTCGTCGAACCTGGGGAGGGCCCGTTCATCGCAGTAGACCTCCTCGAACGCCCTGCGAGCGTTGCGGGACAGCTCGGCGGCGAGAGCGGGGTCGGCGCGGAGGCGGCGGATCGCATCGGCGAGCCCGGTGACGTCCCCCTGGCGCGACGAGAACCCGCAGTCGAACTCGCTGATCGCCCGATCCACGTTGGTGCCCGCCGGCCCCGCGTAGATCACCGGGACCCCCATCGCCAGGCTGCCGTTCATCTTGCACGGGCTCATGATCCCGAGCGAGCGGTCGTCCAACGAGATGAGCGCGCAGCCGGCTCCCGCCAGGACGGCGGGAGTTCGTTCCTTGGGCACGTAACCACGGAAGCGAACGTTGTCCGCGTGTCGCCGTGCGGCTTCGTCGGCGAGCTCCGGGAATCGAGCGCCACCGCCAACGAACAGGAAGGTCACGTCCTCGTCGGTCAACGCGGCCGCGACCTCCGCGATCGTGTCCGTCCGGTGACCGAAGCCGAGGTTGCCGAGGTGGAGCACGATGAACCGTCCCGCGAGATCGGGTTCCTCGTAGGCGGCCCACCGGTCGGGCCGGGTCCCCCCGGGGAACAGCGCCAGCGGCTCCCAGGTGGGGATGACGGACCCTTCGGGCTTGCCGTCACGCGCGTAGCCGGTGAGCACACGGTGCAGCATGGCCGGATCGACCGCGACGACATGATCCACACGGCGCATCAGCCATCGCTTGGTCGATCGGAGGGCTCGTGACACCGTCCCCCCCGGGCGGATCGTGCCCCACGCCTCGGCGGCGTCTGGATACACATCGTGGGACCAAAGGACGATCCGTGTCCGAGGATGCACGAGCCGGTGTGCGACGGCGGCGGCCAGGATGTAGGGCGGGCTCGTGAGCGCGATCACGACGTCTTGCCTCGGGAGGAGAAGGAGCCGGACGATCGCGCCGAGGAGGAAGCTGACGTAGTCCCCCAGCCGGCGCGCCGTGTTCGCCTTCCCCAGCGCCGGAGTCCACAGACGGATCACTCTCGGTTCTCCGGGCGGGCCCGGACCGCCATCGGGAGAGTCGGATGAAGGCCCCTCCCGCTCGGAGCCGCCCAGGTAGGAACCCGTGCCGCAGACGACGGTCACGTCGTCACCCAGGGCCGCCCGGTGGTCGGCGAGCGAGGCGGCCAGGTGAGCGGACGGCGCGAGGTCGGGCGGATAGAAGAGATTGACGATCGTGACGCGCACGTGGCCCTCCGGGCCAGACGAACGGGGATCCGACGAACCCGGAGCCCGGGTCTGGCTAGAGTACCAGCCGTGTCTCCATCCCTCGGAAGTCATGGGTCGTCTGCCGCAGGGCATCCCGCATGCGCGTCGCGGTAACGGTTGAACAGTCATGGCACGTCGTTCCGGGAGGGATCGCGATCTCGACAGTGGAGCTGCTCCGCGCCCTCACCCAACGCGGCGACCTGGATCTCGTCGGTGTCTCGGCTCGGCATCGCGGGCCGCCCTCGGACGCCTTCCGCCCTCCCGTCCCGGTGCGACAGCTCCCGCTTCCGCGACGAGCGCTTTACGAAGCTTGGCAGTGGCTCCGCCTCCCTCTCGTCGAGCGGGCCACGGGCCCGGTCGACCTCGTGCACGACGCGGGCTACGTCGTTCCGCCATCGAGGGCGCCGCTCGTCGCGACCGTGCATGACCTGCTGTTCCTCGCGTATCCGGACCATTACACGTGGCATTCGCGGGCCGTTCTGCGTCGAGGGCTCGAGCTTGCGCGGCGTCACGCGAGGCTCGTGATCTGCCCGTCCAGCACGACGATGGATGCGTGCAGAGCCGCCGGCATCGGATCGGACCGGCTCCGACTGGTCCCTTGGGGCGTCCGCGTCCGCACGATGGGTGAGCCGGAAGCGGACGCGATCCGGCGCCGATACGCGGTCGAGCAACCCTACGTCCTGTTCTGCGGCACGCGAGAACCCAGGAAGAACCTCCCGCGGGTGCTCGAAGCGTTCCGGCGGATCGATCGCCCCGGGTTGGAGCTGGTGCTGGCCGGGCCGGAGGGATGGAAGGAGGACCTCGCGGAGGGTATCGCATCCCTCGAGGGAAGGGTCCGCCCGATCGGCTTCGTTCCTCCTGAGGACCTCGACGCTCTGTACGCGGGCGCCGCGGTGGTCGTCTACGCCAGCCTGGCCGAGGGATTCGGACTCCCGGTGCTGGAGGCGATGGCGCATGGAGTTCCCGTGGTCACGTCCGCGGGAACGGCGACGGAGGAGGTCGCCGGCGACGCGGCCCTCCTCGTCGACCCCTTGGATGTCGATGCCATCGCCGGCGCGATGCAGCGGGCCCTGGACGACCCTGAGCTCGCCTCCTCGCTGGGTGCGGCGGCGAAGGAACGCGCCGCGTCGTTCACGTGGCAGCGGTCGGCCGAGCTGGTTGCAGCCGTCTATCGCGAGGCGGCGGGGACGAGCTCGTGAGCCGGCCGAGGATCGGCATCAACCTGCTGTGGCTGCTTCCCGACGCCGCGGGCGGTGCCGAGGAGTACGCCATCAGGCTCTTGCGGGCGCTCGACGAGGTCGCCGGGGACGGCTTGGACATCACGTTGCTGTGCAATCGGCGCTTCCCCGCGGCACACCCCGAGCTCGCCGGGCGACCCCGGATCGCGGTGGCGCCCATCGACGGAGGTTCGCGGGCCGCGCGGATCGTCACGGAGTCGACGTGGCTGCTCCGCGAGGCGGCGGACGCTCGTCTCCATCTCGTCCATCACCTCAACAACGTCGTGCCGTGGCTGCGGAACCGGACGAGCGTGCTGACGATCCACGACCTTCGTCCGCTCGCCTTGCCCGAGACCGTTGGTCGGGTCCAGGGTGCGTATCTCCGAGCCCGGCTCGGGCCCTCGGTGCGGCGGGCCTCCGTCATCACGACCCCGTCGGCGTTCGTCCGCGACACGGTGATCGACCGTCTCGGGGCCGACCCCGATCGCGTCCGGGTCGTCAGCGCCCCGTTGTTCCTCTCCGACGCGGAGCGGCGTGCGACCGCGGGCGCGACGACCGGAGCGTCGGCCGGAGCCCGCCACTTCCTCTATCCGGCGATCACGAATCCTCACAAGAACCACCGCACGCTGCTGGAGGCCTTCGCCAAGGTGGTCGCCGTTCGCGACGACGCCGTCCTGACGTTGACGGGGGCGTCCGGGCCGGCCGAGGGTGCGGTGAAGAGCGCGATCGAGGCGCTCGGATTGTCGAACAAGGTCCGCCGGCTGGGACGCGTCTCCGCCGAGCGGCTCGACGCGCTGTTCAGCGACGCCGTGGCTCTCGTCTACCCGTCGACCTACGAAGGGTTCGGTCTCCCGCTCGGCGAGGCGATGGCGAGGGGATGTCCGGTGATCGCGTCGGACCGAACGGCGCTCCCCGAGGTCGTCGGCGATGCGGGGATCCTGCTGGATCCCGACGATGTGGGCGGATGGGCGAACGCCATGCTGCGCCTCCTCGACGATCAGAGCCTCCGCGCGGAGCTGATCGCCTCGGGCCGGGAGCGGGCTCGATCGCTCTCGCCCGAGGAGGCGGCGCGGCGACAGGTCGACGTCTACCGTCTCGCGCTGGAGAGGCC
>JALZDC010000204.1 GCA_030862755.1 Actinomycetota bacterium | reverse complement strand
CTCCTGGAGATCCCGGGTGTCCGCAACGCGGGATCCCACATCGGGCAGGCGCTCAACTCCGACGAGCCGTACGGGATCTATTTCGGTGAGAACTGGGTGAGCGTCGACCCTGCAGTGGACTACGACGAGACCCTGGCCAAGATCCAGGAGACGGTTGCGGCCTACCCCGGGATCTACCGCGACGTCCAGACCTACCTGAAGGAACGGATCCGAGAGGTCCTCACCGGATCGAGCGACGCGATCGTCGTGCGGATCTTCGGCCAGGACCTGCATCTCCTCAGGGAGAAAGCCACCGAGGTGGAAGAGATCCTGAGAGGGATCGAGGGCGTCGTCGACCCGCACGTCGACACGGTGGAGGACATCCCCCAGATCGAGATCGAGGTGGACCTGGACAAGGCGCAGTCGTACGGGCTCAAACCCGGCGACGTCCGGCGCTCCGCGTCCACGCTGGTGATGGGCGAGGAGGTGGGTGACATCTTCCGCGCCGGCCAGACCTACGACGTGAACGTCTGGAGTACGCCGGCGACCCGGGAGAACCTCACCGACATCGAGAACCTCCTGATCGACACCCCGTCGGGCAAGCACGTCCGGCTGATCGACGTGGCCGAGATGCGCATCGTCCCGACGCCCAACGACATCCACCACGAGGGCCTCTTCAGGAGCATCGACGTCAGCGCCAACGTGCGCGACCGGGACCTCGGTTCCGTCGTCGGTGAGCTCGAGGATGATCTGAAGAACGTGGAGTGGCCGCTGGAGTTCCGGGCGGAGCTGCTCGGCGAGTTCGCGGAGCGTCAGGCGGCCCAGAGCCGCTTGCTGATCTTCGCGCTCGCCGCTGGGATCGCGATACTCCTGCTCCTGCAGGCCTCATTCGCGAGCTGGCGGCTGGCAACGATCTCGTTCCTCACGTTGCCCATCGCGCTCGTCGGTGGCGTGATCGCCGCGTACCTGGGCAGCGGGATCATCTCGCTCGGGTCGCTCGTGGGGTTCCTGACGGTCCTCGGGATCGTCGCGCGCAACGGGATCATGCTGATCAGCCACTACCAGCATCTCGAGCAGTTCGAGGGGGAGCCGTTCGGTCCGGGACTCGTGATCCGAGGCGCCCGCGAACGGGTCGTCCCGATCATGATGACCGTCTTCACGACCGGGCTCGTGCTGGTGCCGCTGATCGTGGCGGGCGAGATCCCCGGGAATGAGATCGAGCACCCGATGGCGGTCGTCATCCTCGGGGGCCTCATCACGGCGACACTCTTGAACCTGTTCGTCGTCCCAGCCCTGTACCTCCGCTTCGGGAAGCGTTTCAGCACGGTTCCAATCCCCAGCGCGCCATGATGGATCTCTGAATCGATGTTCATGCGGGTTCGTGCGCTCCTCGCACTGTCCGTACTCCTCTCCGTGGCGGCCTGCCAGAAGGGGGGACCCACGGAGGGGAACGGGTCGAACCCGATCGAGGCCCTACTCGGCGAGAGGGCGTTGCTCCCCGCGGCTTCACCCCCGTACTCGACGGACGGCAACTGGTTCGACCCGGCGAACTTCGGCCCTGACTCGGCCGATATCGACAACCCATATTTCCCCATGGAACCCGGGACGCAGTTCGTCTACCAGGGATCCTCGGTCGACGAAGGCGAACGGGTCGAACACAGTGTCGTGTTCACGGTCACCGACTTGACCAAGATGATCGCCGGCGTCCGTACCGTGGTCGGATGGGATCGGGACTTCAACGAACAAGGCGACGTGGAGGAGGAGGAACTCATCTTCTTCGCCCAGGACAGGGACGGCACCGTCTGGCACCTCGGTCAGTACGCGGAGATCTATGACGGAGAACAGCTCGAGGGTGCCGCTCCCTGGCTCGTCGGCTACCTCGAGGGCGCCAAGGCGGGTGTCGTGATGAACGCCCAGCCTCGGGTGGGCGACCCCGAGTACTCGCAGGGATACGCGCCACCACCGTACTTCTGGGATGACTTCGGGAGGGTGTACAAGACCGGCCAGGAAACGTGCGTGCCCGCCGACTGCTACACGGACGTCTTGGTGACCGAGGAGTTCGAGCCGAGCAAGCCCGGTGCCTTCCAGCTCAAGTTCTATGCACCCGGCGTGGGATACGTCCGGGTTGGGTGGCGAGGCCCCAACGAGGAGGAGCGGGAGGTCCTCGTGTTGACCGAGATCCGGCAGCTCGACGCGGAAGCCATGGCGAAGGTCCGCGCCCGGGCGTTCGCCATGGAGGCACGCGCGAGTGTGTACGGGCTCACGCAACCGGCCGAGCAACGTTCCTGAGCCGCAGAACCTTCAGCCGCTGTTCAGATGCACCACATACCATCCTGCGCATGATGACGTCCCGCTCACCGGTCAGGTGGATCCTCATGGCAACATCCACCGTACTCATGTCGACGTGTGGATTCAGCGGCTACGACAGCCTCGCCGACGCGAGCGTTTGTGACGCCCGCGCCACGACCTTCACGGTGGATATCGACAACCGGTTCTTCCCTTTGCCGGCGGGACACAGGGTCGTCCTGGAAGGTGAGGAAGGCGGCGGTCATCTCCTCGTTCGGATCACCGCCCTCGAGGAGACCGAAACGGTCGCGGGGGTCGAAACGCGGGTCGTCGAGGAGTACGAAGCGAAGAGCGGTCGGGTCATAGAGATCTCACGCAACTTCTTCGCGCAGGCTCAGGACGGAACGGTCTGCTATTTCGGCGAGGATGTCGACATCTACGATGGGGCCGGCAACATCACGTCCCATCTCGGAGCCTGGCGGGCTGGCCAGGGCGACAACCGTCCAGGGATCTTCATGCCTTCCTCATTGCAGGTCGGGCAGGCCTTCCAGCAGGAGATCGCCCCGGGGATCGCCGAAGACCAAGCCAAGGTGATCGCACTCGGTGAAGCCACAGACGTGCCGGCCGGCACCTTCGACGACACCGTCACCATGCGTGACGGGAGCCCCCTTGACGGCAGCACCGGGGAGAAGGTGTACGCCCGAGACATCGGGCTGATCGTGGATGGGCCTGCTCGACTGACGAAGTACTCATCGCCGGACGCATGAGAGAGCCGATCCGGACACCCGGCGAGCGCGACGATCAGGCGCTGGAGATCAACCGCGTGTAGGGCATCGCATCGATCCCGATCAGGCGCGAGACCAAGTCGCGGAACAGGTACCGGTTGCCGCGATTCTTCGCGCGGAACGTCTGCTCGTCCCGTAGCGCCGTCAGATGCTTCCCCTTGTGGCCCATCCGGTGCCGGGCAACCTCATCCGCTTCGGTCATCTGCCGGCGGGGCCGGGCGGAGTCATCCCTCATCGCTGCGCGGATGCGATGGCTGAGGTACCACGCCGTCTTGTACGAGATGCCGAGCATGCGTGCGAGCTGGTTCGCCGTCACCCCGTCTCTCGATCCACCGATGATGTACACGGCGAGGAACCATTTCCACAGGGGCAGGTGCGAAGCGTGGAAGATGGTTCCCACGCGGACGCTGAACTGATAGCCGCAGGCACCGCATTCGAACTGTCCTCGACTCTCGATCCGAGAGATGCCCTTGCTCGCTTCGCAGCGAGGGCACCGCACCCCATCGGGCCACCGGAGCTGCTCGAGGAACGTCCGGCACCTGTTCTCCATGTGGGCGGCGAAGAACTCCGGCCCGGAGGGAGCCTCAGGGTCGGCGACTGCCCGCTTCGCCCTCTGGATGACTCGCTTCGGGAAGAGCGCGCGGATGGCCTCCTCGGTCGTCACATCGGAGAGATCCGAATGGTGAGTTTCGCTGCGGGGCAATGCATCCGATGCCGACAAGATCAACGCCCTCCCTGTGCAGGCAGACGTTAATGTAGACCACGTACGCTGAACGTCGGCTGAACAACTGGCGGATCAGGCGGTATGGCCGGGAAGCCGTACCTGGAACTCGGTTCCGCCGAGCTCACTATCCAGGATCGTGACCGATCCGCCATGGAACGCGGCGACCTCTCGAACGATGGCCAACCCCAGTCCGCTGCCGCCGGAATCCCGGTCCCTCGCCTCGTCGAGCCGGACGAAACGGTCGAAGATGTGCTCTCGCTCCGCATCGTCGATCCCCGCGCCGTCGTCGTCCACGCCGAGAACCACCTCACCGTTCCGCTCAGCCAGTGAGAGGGCGATCGTGGTGCGCGCATGCCGAGCGGCGTTGTCGGTCAGGTTGCGGATCAGCCGTCCGAGCTTCTCGCGATCCCCCAGCACCCTTCCCGCAGACACTGCCCGGACGTCGATCTTCAGC
>JALZDC010000170.1 GCA_030862755.1 Actinomycetota bacterium | reverse complement strand
TGGCCGTCCGGACGACCGCGGTCGACGCGGTCGGCCTCGAGGAACGCGCCGCGTCGCTCGCGAAGCGTTCGATCAAGCGGGACGCGAAGCTCTGGGCCCTCGACCTCGCGATCCGGTCGATGGATCTCACGACGCTGGAGGGGAGCGACACCGTCGGGAAGATCGTGGCGATCTGCGCGAAGGCGGTCCGGCCGGATCCGGTCGACACCTCGATCCCTCCGGTGGCGGCCGTCTGCCTCTACCCTCAGCTCGTGTCCGTCGCCCTCGAGCACCTCGCGGGTACCGGTGTGAAGGTCGCCAGCGTGGCGGGTGGCTTCCCGAGCGGCCTCGGACCGCTCGACGCGCGCCTGCAGGAGATCCATGACGTGGCCGAGACGGGCGCGGAGGAGATCGACATCGTGCTGAACCGCTCCCTGTTCCTCGGCGGGCGGTACGCGCAGGCTTTCGAGGAGCTCGTGGCGGCGCGCGAGGCCGCCGGCCCCGCCCACCTGAAGGTGATCCTCGAGACGGGGGAGCTCGGCTCCTACGACCGCGTCCGGCAGGCGAGCATGCTCGCGATGGCGGCGGGCGCGGACTTCATCAAGACCTCGACCGGCAAGATCGCCGTCAACGCCACGCTGCCGGTGGCGCTCTGCATGATGGAGGCGGCCAGGGACTTCCACCGTGACACCGGCCGCGCGGTAGGCATCAAGGTGGCCGGGGGGGTCCGAACCGCGAAGCAGGCGATCCAGAACCTCGTCCTGCTGTACGAGACGATGGGGCCCGAGTGGATGACGCCCGACCTGTTCCGGATCGGGGCGTCCTCCTTGCTGAACGACGTGCTGATGCAGATCGAGAAGGAGCGAACCGGCCGCTACGCTGGCCCGGACTATTTCACGCTCGACTGACGTTGGTCTTTGTTCAAGACGATGGGTGCTCGGGTGTTGTCCACCACGCACGGTTCGCACCGCGGCCCGTTCGCGGGCCTCGACTGGGTGCTGTTCCTCGTCGTCGGCACTATCTGGGGATCGTCGTTCCTGCTCATGGCGATCGGCCTCGAGGCGTTCCGCCCGGGTCTGGTCACATGGCTCAGGGTCCTGTTCGGGGCGTCGGCGCTCTGGCTGGCGCCCGGCGCCCGAGCCCCGATCGAGCGAACGGACCGCGCCCGCCTCCTGCTGCTGTCGATCACGTGGGTGGTGATCCCGTTCACGCTCTTCCCGCTGGCGCAGGGGTCGGTGAACTCCGCGATCGCGGGGATGCTCAACGGCGCGGCGCCGATCTTCACCGCGGTCATCGCGACGATCCTGCTCCGCCGGCCTCCCGGCTCGCGACAGCTCGTCGGGATCCCCCTCGGTTTCGTCGGCGTCGCCGCGATCGCCCTGTCGGCGGCCGGACAGGGTCCCAGCCAGGTCGGCGGCGTGGTCCTCATCCTCGTCGCGACGATCTGCTACGGGATCGCGTTCAACGTGGCGACACCGCTCCAGCAGCGATACGGGTCGCTGCCGGTGATGGCGCGGATCCTCACGATCGGCGCGGTCCTGACGGCACCGCTCGGCCTCCTCTCGATATCCGGTTCTCATCTCGCGTGGTCCGCGCTGGCGGCGACCGGGGCCGTGGGTGTCCTCGGCACCGGCATCGCCTTCGTGCTGATGGGGAGGCTCGTCGGGAGGGTCGGCCCGACGAGGGCCTCGATCGTGGGTTACCTGATCCCCGTGGTCGCCCTCGGGTTGGGGGTGCTCTTCCGCCACGACGAGGTGGGGTCGTTCGCGGTGGCGGGGGTGGCGCTGGTGATCCTCGGCGCCTATCTGACCTCTCGACGGGAGGTCGCGGAGGCCGGATCATCTCGCTCCAAGTCGGCTACCGTGGTTCCGTGAGGACCGGCAGATGACCGAGCTCGACACGACCCAAGAACACACGCCCGCGGTGCCCGCATGGGAGTACGTGGAGGCGGCGGAGTCGAAGGACATCGTCCGGCTCCAGGATCGATACGGGCTATTCATCGGCGGCGAGTTCGTCGAGCCGAAGAGCGGCCGGTACATGGCCACGATCGATCCGTCGACCGAAGACGTCCTCGCCGAGGTCCCCGAGGCCGGGCCCGAGGACGTCGACCTGGCGGTCGCGGCGGCGCGCGACGCCTTCGGCTCTCGGTGGCGGGACCTGTCCGGGAGGGAGCGAGCGAAGTACCTTTACCGGATCGCACGGGCGCTCCAGGAGCGCGCGCGCGAGTTCGCCGTCCTCGAGTCGATGAACGGCGGCAAGCCCATCAAGGAGTCGCGGGACATCGACCT
>JALZDC010000164.1 GCA_030862755.1 Actinomycetota bacterium | reverse complement strand
AGGAACACCTTCACCGGCGCGTCGGGGAACACCGCGGAGCCGATGTCGCGCCCTTCCATGACGGCGCCCCCCTCACCGAGGCGCCGCTGGGCGGCCCGCATCGAGGCTCGGATCTCGGGGTGCCTCGCGACCGCGCTCACGTGAGCCTCGACATCGGCGGACTCCAGCTCTTCCGAAGGCGGCGCATCGTCGATCCAGAGCTCTCGGGGCATCCCCGTCGGCCGTCCGGGCCTCAACGTGAACTGCAGGGTCGTCATGAGATGACCTAAGCCGTCGGCATCCTCGACGTCGACGTGCGCCCGACGTGCCGCCAGGGTGAGCGCACGGTACATCGAGCCCGTGTTGACGTACGGGAGGCCCAGTTCGCTCGCGAGCGAACGGGCGAGCGTGCTCTTGCCGCTTCCCGCTGCCCCGTCGATCGCGACCACACGGACCGTCACCCGGACACCTCGACGTCCGCCCCGAGTGAGCGCAGGAGCTCGGCGAACCCCGGAAAGGAGACCACCGCCGAGTCGATCCCGTCGACCTCCGAAGGCCCCCGGGCCGCCAGCCCGGCCACGACGAATGCCATCGCGAGGCGATGGTCGCCCAGCGACGGGGCGGACCCCCCGGCCAGGCCGCCTCCGCCCAGTACGAGATCGTCTCCTTCGTCGACCGCCTCTCCCCCGAGGCCGCGGACCCCCTCGGCGAGGAGCGAGAGACGGTCGCTCTCCTTCACCCGGAGCTCGCCCGCTCCTTCGAACCGGGAGGAGCCGTCTGCGTGCGCGGCGAGCGCTGCAAGAAGCGGCACCTCGTCGATGACCAGCGGCAGTTCGTCCGCGCCCACCTCGACCGCTCGGAGCGAGCCGATCGGAGCGAGCCGCATCGACCCGACGGGCTCTCCCAGCTCTTCTCGCTCGACCTCGATCTCCACGTCGACCCCCATCCTTCCAAGCACATCGAGGTGATGGAGTCGCGTCGGGTTCAGACCCACCCCCAAGATCGTGACGTGCCCGCCCGTGAGCGCGGCCGCCCCCAGAAGGAACGCGGCCGACGAAGGGTCTCCGGGGACCGCACCTTGGAATCCCTCGTGCTGGAACGGCCCTTCGAGCGCGATGTCGCCGCCATCCGAGCGGATCGGCACGGCCAGAGCGCGGAAGAGACGCTCGGTGTGGTCTCGGGTCGAGACGCGCTCCGCCACGGTCGTCTTCCCCCAGCCCCCGAGGGCCGCCATCAGCACGGCGCCCTTCACCTGGGCGCTCGGTATCTCGGGCTCGAATCGGATCCCCCGCAGCTCCGAGCCGCGGATCTTTAGCGGGGCATGACCGTCTTCGGTGGAGACGTCCGCACCCATCTCGCGCAGCGGCCGGGCGACACGGTCCATCGGCCGCGCCGAGAGGCTCGGGTCACCGACCAGGACCGTTTCGAACGGACACGACGACACCAGCCCGGCGGAGAGCCGCATCGTCGTCCCCGAATTCCCGCAGTCGAGCTCGCGACCGGGCGCTCGGAGCGATGTCCGCCCCTCACCTTGAAGGGCGAGGGTGTCCAGGGCGAGGTTCGTCGTGTTGCGGTTCCACGTGGAACCGTGCCTCTCATCGGTGACCGAAGGGCTGGAGGCCCAACCTTCGAGTACAGGTCGAGCCGAGGGGGCGAGCAGCGAGAGGCAGGCCGCGGTCGAGAGCGTGTCGAGAGATCGAGGCACGCCTTGGAGCCTGCTCCGGCCTTTCGCGATGGCCGCCATGAGGAGCCATCGATGAGCGATCGACTTGTCGCCGGGCACGCGGACCTCACCCCCGATCGTGCCACGCGGCGTCACACGAGCCCGCATCGTTGCCTCACGCCAGCCGGATCGGATCGAGACCGCCGGCGACCAGCACCTCGGTTGCGTGTCCCGCCGCAGCCACGGCAACGGTGAGATGGACCGTCCCTCGCCCACCTTCGGGCGAATGGACGATCTGGAGATCCTCGATGTTCACCCGCCCGTCTGCGAGGATCGACGTCAACTCGGCCAGGGCGCCGGGCCGGTCGGGCGCCTCGACCTGGAGCACGGCCACCCCGGACTTCACCTGGGGCTTCGTGGCGAGGCGGAGATGAGCCTCCTTCGCCTGCGCGAAGGTCGACTCCACGGCGTCGCCTCGGCTCCCGAGCACGTCTTCCCGCAGGTTCCGCAGACGGTCGACGTACAGGTCGATCGCCTCCGCGATCCGGTCCCGGTTCGCTAGGAGGATCGAGGACCACAAGCGTGCGTCGGACGCGGCCAGCCGCGTGAGGTCCCTGAACCCGCCGGCCGCCAGCAGGAGGATCTCCGGTTCGTCAGCCTCCTCGGTCGCGGCCAAGCTCATCAACGCGGTGGACGCCACCTGCGGGAGATGGCTCACGAAGGCCACCAGACGGTCGTGACGATCGGCCGGCATGCGGACCGGTCTCGCGCCGACGCGCTCGATCCAGGACTCGAGTGCCTCCACGCCGGCCGGATCGGAGACCGCCGACGCTGAAACGACCCAGACGATCCCGTCGAGGACCGACGGCGAGGCGTGCTCTGGACCCGAGCGCTCGCTGCCGCCCATCGGGTGGCCGGGCACGTACCGGCGAAGATGGTCCGGAGTTGCCTCCTCCCCCACCCGCCGGGATACGGATTCCATGATGCTCCCGACGTCGGTGACGATAGCCCCGGTCGTCGCGGCCAGGGCGGCCGCTACGACCGGCGCGATCGTCGGGATCGGGGTGCAGACGACGACCAGGTCGGCGCCCTCGACCGCTTCCTCGAGCGAGGCGGCCGCCGCGAAGCCGGCGAGGGCGGCGGCGCGGGCCGTCGTCGCGCGATCCCTGTCCCATCC
>JALZDC010000157.1 GCA_030862755.1 Actinomycetota bacterium | reverse complement strand
GCGTCCCGGTCCTGCAGATCGGGAAAGCCCACGCGGAGTTCGCTCCCTCGCTCGGGGGCGACCGGCCGATCTTCATCCTGATCCTGGGGAGCGACGCGCGTCCGGGCACGCCCGTGGAGCGAGGCCTCTGCGACTCGATCCACGTCCTCGGGATCAACCCCGGTGCGAAGCGGGCCACGCTCCTCGGGATCCCCCGTGACTCCTATGTGCCGATCGCGACCGGCGGCACGAACAAGATCAACACCGCCCTGGCCCAGGGTGGCCCGAAGGGGATGGTCGACACGGTGGAAGACCTAACCGGGGTCACCCTCGACTACTACGTGCTCACCGGCTTCGACGGTCTCAAGAGGATCTTCGACGCGCTCGGCGGCCTCGAGATCGACATCCCGTACTCGTTCGAAGGCCACGAGGCGACGTCGTTCGAAGAAGGACGGCGGACGCTGACCGGCGCCGAGGCGCTCGAGTACACACGCACGCGGAAGGGCCTGTCGCAGGGCGACTTCGACCGCTCGATGAACCAGGGTCGGGTCCTCCTGGCGGCGTTCGCGCAGTTCCGCGCGGAGCTGCGGAAGGAGTCGACGGCCCTGTTCCGCTGGATCGCGGTGGGCATGCGCAACGTCGCCACCGACGTCCCCTTGAACGAGCTCCTCACCCTCGCCCTCGCGTCGTCCGAGATCGGGCCCAAGCGGGTCACCAACCTCGTGGCGGTCGGGAGCATCGGCACCGTGGGAGGTGCCAGCGTCGTCAACCTTCCATCTCCGAACCCGGTCTTCCGGGACGTGGCCGCCGACGGCTACGTCCTCCCGAAGGACATCCCGGCCGCCAGCGCGCCCTCCGGCTAGCGTTGAAGGAGCGGAACCCGTCTCGGTCTCCTCAGCGGGTGACCCTCATCGTCGTCGGACTGGTCGCCCTGCTTGCGATAGGCGCGGCCATGCTCCTCATGCAGGACGGCGACGCGCCCGTGAGGGGCCTCCCCTCCGGCGTCGACGAGACCACGGAGGGCGACGTACCCGCCACGCCTGCCTTCCGGTTCACGAAGGCCACCCGAGAGCTGGTCCGCACCGCCCCCGGACGCATCAAGCGGCGTCAGCGGGAAGCCAGCGAACGCGCGGCGATCGCGGCTCGCAACATCCTCGACGACCTCTACACCGAGGGATTCCTCGATCCCGTGAATCGGGAGCAGGGGCGATACGTGGATGCGTTCCGGGGATTCGCGGGTGGGGCGAGGAAGCAGGCGGAGGCGCGCCCGGGCCTGCTCACCGCCGGTTCTCGGGCCGGCGATCGCTACGATCGGATCCTGCGGGCGTCCGGTCGCATCGACACGCGGATCCTCCTGAACAGAAGAGGCAAACCCATGCTTCTCTTGAGCGTCGTGCGGTTCTCGGCGGCTGCCCTGGGGCCCGACCCCGCCACGCTCCGTTCCAGAGGCCAGTTCTTCTTCGAACGCGTCGGCGGGTCCTGGAAGATCGTGTCCTTCCACATCAGGCGCACCGATAGACCGCGGGAGGCGACGTGAGCCCCCGGGCCGTGATCGCGGTCACCGTAGCCCTCGCATGGCTCGCCGGCTCCGCGCTCGGCTCGATCGCCGGGCTCCCGGAGGCGAACGCGCGGACCGCAGGCCTGATGTTAGGAAGGGCCCACGGCGGTTACACGCCCGAGCCCACAGGCCGGCAGACCATCACGATCCTCGCGATCGGCTCGGACGCCCGCCCGGGGCAGAACCCGCTGCGCTCTCGCGCCGATTCGATCCACGTGATCTTCCTCCACCCCCGCAAGGGAAGAGCCGTCATCGTCGGGATCCCCCGGGACTCGTGGGTCTCGTTCCCCGGGGGCGGCGCCGACAAGATCAACGCCGCGATGGCGAGCGGGGGGCCGGGACGGATGGTGCAGGCCGTCGAGCGGAACTTCGGCGCACGGATCGACTACTGGGCCGTCACGTCGTTCTGGGGCATCGCTCGCATGGTCGACGCGGTCGGCGGGCTGCGTGTCCGGATCCCGTTCCGGATGCAGGACCCGTTCTCAGGTTCGAACTTCCGCCGCGGAGTGAAGCGTCTCCGCGGGGAGCAGGTGCTCGCGTTCGCGCGCGACCGGCACAGCGTGGCGAGCGGAGACTTCGGACGGCAGGAGAACGGCGGGCGCGTCTTCGTGTCTGCTCTGGCCCAGTTCCGGAGGGAATACCGGAAGAACCCGAGCCGCCTGCTCACGTGGATCGCGGCGGGAGTCCGGAACATGGATTCCGACCTCCCCCTGGACGAGATCGTGGAACTTGCGTTCACCGCCAGTCGGATCGGTCCGATGGACGTCCGCAACGTGGTCCTCCCCGGCGGTACGGGGTCCATCGGCGGACGCTCGGTGGTGACGCTCTCGATGGGGACGGCCCGGGCGATCTTCCGCGACGCGAAGGCCGACGGCGCGCTCCGGCCGGGCAACATCCCTCGGAGCCCGACCGGCGCGCGGTGAGGCGGGCCTCGTGATGCGGCGCGCCGGACGAGCACCGGCGCCACAGGAAGGCCTTCAGAGGGCCGATGATACGCTCGACCGGAAGGTGTTCCGCCTCCCGACACGCACCCGGTGACCGTGCACGAAGATCTCATCGACGTACACCC
>JALZDC010000149.1 GCA_030862755.1 Actinomycetota bacterium | reverse complement strand
AGCCTGACCCTCCAGCGCTGATGCGAGTCCTTGCCCGCCAGAAGTGGGGGATAGATGCCGCGGGCGAGGTCGCGCAGGTTGTCCAGCACTGTCCTGTGTTGCAACGATGCGCCGGCGTGATTCACGGACCTCTTCCAGCAGCCGAACGTTCCTGAGCACGAGACTAGAGCTGTGGCTCCTGACGGTAGGGACGCGAGGTGCCTCTTCCACCCTACGGTCTGCCCTCGGATGCACTGAGACAACCCTCGAACCCGGCTGCCGTGGCGGGAACGAACGTATCTTCCGCATGGGCTGCGCAACGTCGGTAAGTCCCTTCGATCGCGGACAGGTCGAGCTCATACCTTCGGATCGCCGTGGATTTGGTGGCAACTCGTCAAGGATTTCCCCTGTCGGGGTGAGTCTCGCCAAGCGAGAGTCCAACCGGTCGCCCGGCATCAAACGGTGCAAGCCATCTAGAGGGTCGTCCAGGCGGGCGCCCGTTGCAGGTGCACTTGACATCTTTTCGGTACGAGGCGACGGTTGTCTCGGTGGGAGACCTCAGGAGGGAGGGAGGGCGATACGTGGAGGGCAGGAGGCAGCTCACACTTGCGATCGATGGCGGGCCTGATGCCGACGCACGCGAGGTGAGTGAGCTGACTGCTCATCTGCGACAACGTTTGCTCGAGCTGGACGTGGACAAGGTAGAGCTCGTCCGCAGCACCGAGATCCCTGCAGATGCCAAGCCAGGTGATGCGATCACTCTCGGATCTCTCCTGGTCACCGTGGCCCCGGCTGCATTGACGGCCGTGATCGGCCTCTTGAAGGATTGGCTGGTGAACCGCCCCGTACAAACCGCGAAGGTGACGATCGACGGCGACTCCATCGAGCTCACCAACGTGTCCACCGCGGACCTGGAGAGACTCGCCCAAGCATTCGTCGAGAAGCACGCGAAACCCTGAGCGGTCATGATGGGGAGCCGCGACGCACTCATCATCGCGACCGGGACCTACGAAGACCCTGAGCTTCGTCGCTTACGGGCTCCGGCGCAAGACGCGGAAGCACTCACTCGGGTACTCACGGATCCTGCGATCGGTGGATTCCACGTGGAGGCCGTCGTGGACCAGCCCGCTCGCGTTATCACTCGGGCTGCCCAGCGGTTCTTCGCGGACCGAGGTCTGGATGATCTTCTGCTGGTGCACCTGTCCTGTCACGGCGTGAAGGACGACGACGGACGACTGTACTTCGCTGCTCTAGACACAGAGAAGGAGTTGCTAGCCGCGACTGGTATCTCCGCCGGATTCATGGTCGATCTCATGGAGCACTGTCGGGCCCGTTCGATCGTGCTGCTGCTGGACTGCTGTTACAGCGGCGCTTTCATCCCTGGCGCCAAGGGAGATGAAGGCGTCCACCTACGGGAGAAATTCGAGGGCGAAGGACGTGCGATCCTGACGGCGTCGAATGCCATCGAGTACTCCTGGGAAGGGGATGACCTGTCCGGGGAGGGTGCGCCCTCCGTGTTCACGTCGGCAGTCGTCGAAGGACTGGAGACCGGGGAGGCTGATCGGGACCGCGACGGGATGGTGTCGATCGATGATCTCTACCAGCACGTCTACGACCGGGTACGTGCCGAACGACGAGGACAGACACCCAAGAAGTGGGAATTCGGCATCGAGTACGACCTCTACCTCGCCAAGAACCCTCGACCGATCGAGGTCCGGGCTGCGACCCTTCCCACGGAGATGGCAGCGGCGTTGGAGAGTCCTCTTGCGAGCGTGCGCGCCGGGATCGTGGAAGACCTGGCGCGCCTGCTCAGAAGCAACGATCCTGGCATCGTTCTGTCGGCCCAGCATGCCCTTGAGGACCTATTGGATGACGACAGCCGCCGGGTCGCCGAGGCAGCCAAGACAGTCATGGATAGCCAGGTCCCCATCGAGGGAACTCCAGACGAGCCGGAACGGGAGAAACTGGAGCCGGAGGCCTGGGAAGATCAGGAGCCGGAGGCCTGGGAGGATCAGGAGCGGGAGGCCTGGGAGGATCAGGAGCGGGAGGCCCAGCAGAGCCGCGACCTTGGGAAGGACGAGCCGCGGAGGCTCGTAGCGAGGCCGGCTCTAATCGCGGGCGTCGCGGTCGTGCTATCGCTGGCTGGCCTCGTTGGCTGGCTCGCTTCGCGCGGGCCGGATACGACGGTCGAAACGGGACCTACGGATGAGCCCGGCAACACCAGCTCGGCGGACCCGCCGGACCCATCGCTTCTCCAGGGCTCGGTTGTCTACGTGCAGGACGGCGACGTCCGGGCGCTGAACCCGAAGACGGGTGAGAACCGGCTGGTAGCGGAGGGCGTCGCTAGCGCATTTCCCCCCTCGATCTCTCCGGATGGCGCCCACGTCCTATTCGGTGGCGCCGGGTTCGGCGGTGCAATAGACGTGTTCCTGGTGGCCGCCGATGGCTCAGGGCTCACCAACCTCACCAAGGATCCCCACACGGACGATTCGCCCGATTGGTCACCCGACGGTTCGCGGATCCTGTTCGAGAGCGACCGCAACGGCGACTTCAAGATCTTCGTGATGGACGCCGATGGATCGAACGTCAAGGCCCTGACCAACCACCTCGGCGACGATCAACGGCCGGACTGGTCCCCCGACGGGAACCAGGTCGCTTTCCAACGCAGTAGCGGCGGTAGACCTGATGTATTCGTGATGGACGCCGATGGATCGAACGTCGTCCAACTAACCGACGACGTGGGAGACGACGGTGCCCCGATCTGGTCGCCGAACGGCCAGAAGATCTTGTTCCGCAGCAACCGAACTGGGGAGTATGGAATATGGGTGATGGCGCCGGACGGCTCCGACGAGCGGGCGGTCATAGTCACCGACCACCAGGGGAACATACGGGCCCCGGCGTGGTCACCTGACGGCACCAAGGTCGTCTTCGCGAGCGATCACGGCGGCGCTGACTTCAACCTGTACGTGGTCGATGCCGAGGGTGGGGCCGCGAGGCAGCTCACCGACGAATCTGGCGACGAGCGTGCCCCGACGTGGTGAGCTTGAAGGGCTCAATTTTCCCCGATCCGGGGGCCGTGCACTTGTGGACATGATGCGCGCTGGCGACTCTGATCGAATCCGAGTCCCCGTAGCCAGACCCCGTACCGTCCAAGGCACCATCTGGATGTGGGCACGGCCCGCTCGTTTCAAATGAGCGTGTTCGGGGAAGCCACTCGACTAATGACGGCGCAGGAGCGGGCGGTCGAGATCGGAAGCGCGTCACTCACCGGGGTGCGCGGTCGCATCGCCAGGTCGGTCGCGAAGCCGATCGCGCGCCGAACCGGCCTCACGCGCGAACAAGTGGAGGCGATCATCGGGTTCCTGATCCTCGCGTACGGGGTCTACCATGTGGTCCGTCCGCTGGTGCGCGCCGCTCGCCGCACGACTTGAGCATCGTCCAGAAGGTCGCCGACCGCCCATCGTTACGCCCGGCTTGCTCCGTCCTCAGGTTCGGGAACGACCACTCGCGCTGGACGCTGAATTCCGATCCGCCTTCGTCGAAGGACGGCTCTCGCCAGACCTCACACGTGGAAGCTCCCGTGCCTCATCTACACGGGTGCAGACGAGATGCACGACGGCGCCTCTCGTGGCATCGGAGATCCCAGGTGCCATCTTCGTCTCGCTCCCAGGCACACCCACTTCTCGCCCGAGCTGGTGGCGGGTCAACTGCTTCCGCGTGTCCTGGGTCTGTTCCGTTCCGCTCGCGCCCTGATCCCGCTCGCTCGGTTACATCCCGCGGGCGGACCCACCGACCAGGTCGAGGATCTCCCAAGCTTCAACTGCGCGGGCCGCGCCCTTGAGCGAGAGCGGCTCTCGCTGCTCTGCCCTGACCCTGTCCTTGACCAACGCGTAGGTCCGGAATCCGACTAGGACCATCCCCGGCTCGGCCTCGGTCTGAAGGCGGGCGGCCACGTTCACGGCGAAGCCCACGGCCTTGTACGCACGGAGGAAGTCACTGCCGAAGACCCCGACCGTGCAGTGGCCGGTGTTCACGCCGACGCGGACTCGGACATCGGCCGGGATCCCCCGACCCCGTATCGAGACCGTCAACTCCTCCGCCCGAGCCTTCATCTCGAACGCGGCCTGGATCGCCGCCCACGCCTGGACCGACTCCTCGTTCCACGTGGGTGCGCCGAACATGACCATCAGTCCGTCGCCGATGTAGTTGTCCAGAGTCCCGCCGTGCGAGACGGCCACGGCCGTCATCTCCCTGAGGTACTCGTTCAGGACCTGGGAGAGCTCTTCGGGTTCCAGGGCGTCGGACAGGTCGGTGAACCCCACCATGTCCGCGAACAGGAGGGTGAGCCTCCGCCGTTCGAACTCCTCGGACGCTGAGAGCTGCCCTCCAAGCAGTCCCTCGGCAACCTGGTGAGGCATGAATCGTTTCAGCTCACCGGTCCGAACGAGTTCCGCCATCTGCTCCTCCACGCGGGCCTCGAGCCGTTCGTTGAGCCCCGCCACCTGTTCGAGATGCTCCTTCTCCAGGTCGTGGAGCCGCTTCTTGGTGAGGCCTGCGTTGATCCTCGCAGCTAGCAACACTGGGTCGATCGGCTTCGACAGGTAGTCGTCGGCGCCCAGTTCGATGCATCGCACGGCGCTGTCGATGTCGTCGACCGACGTGACCATGATCACGGGGATGTGCCGCAGATCGGCGTCGCCCTTCAGCTGCTCCAGCACGCCGTAGCCGTCCATCTGCGGCATCAGCACATCCAGCAGGATGACGTCGACGCTCTTGGAGCGCACGAGATCGAGGGCCTGCGGTCCGTCTTCAGCCATGGCCACGTGATGCCCGTGCCGCTCGAGACTCCCCGTGAGCATGAGGCGGGTCACGGGATCGTCGTCCACGATCAGAATCGAGGCCTGGTCGGTCATCGCCGTAGATCCCTGAGGATCGATCCGAGCTCACCGGTGACACGCCCGAGCTCGACCTCGATCCGGGACAGGACACGGCTTCCTCCTTCGAGTGTGCCGGCCTTCCCGGCGGCTTCGAGCTCGCGGCAGAGGTCGGCGAGTGGAGCTGCTCCGAACGTGGCGGCGTTGGCCTTCAAGGTGTGCGCTCCCCGTCTGACCTCGTCGACCTCACCCCGCTCGAGGGCCGTCGCAAGCGCCTCCACCTGACCGGCCACGTGTCCCAAGAACGTGTCGATCAGCGCCGCCATCGATCCGTTCCCACCTTCACCGAACGAAGCCCCGAGCCGGCGGATCACGTCCCGGTCGATCGCCGGAGCCGGCTGCGGTGCACCGGGTCGGCGCGCTCCTCGGGTCAAGGCACCGACGAGGTCCTCCATGTGGATAGGTTTGGGGATGTAGTCGTCCATCCCAGCCTGGATGCACAGCTCACGCTCCCCCTGCATGGCGTTGGCCGTCACAGCGACGATGTGTGGCCGCTGCTCCCCGGGCCACCGCTGATGGATCCGCCTGGTGGCTTCGAGCCCATCCATCTCCGGCATCTCTACATCCATGAGCACCGTGTCGTAGGGTTGGCGCTCCAGCGCCTCCAGCGCTTCCACGCCGTTAGCCGCCACGTCCGCCCGGTACCCCACCTTCTGGAGCATGAGCAGGGCGAGGTGCTGATTGACCGCATTGTCCTCGACCACCAGGATCCGCAGCGGGAGGCGTAAGCCCAGCCGATCATCCAGCGCAGCAGCGACCGGGCCCTCGGCCCTCTCGAGCTCCCCACCGAAGACCTCCGTCAGCGCGTCGTACAGCTGCGAGGGCTTGATCGGCTTGGTCAGGTACGCCGCGAACCCTTCCGGTGATCGGTCGCGGCCGAGAGAGGTCAGCATCACGAGGGGAAGGGAACCGGCGTCGCGGTACCGCCGGATCTCTCCCGCCAGGGTGAGACCGTCCATCTCGGGCATCTGCATGTCCAGGATGGCGACGTCGAACGGATCGCCCCGCCGGATCCAGTCGAGGACGTCGGCGGGGACCCCCGACTCCCACGCGAGCATGCCCCACGATCGGATCTGCTTGACCAGGATCTGTCGATTGGTGTCGTTGTCGTCGACGATCAGGACACGTCTTCCCGCGAGTTGGGCGGGCTCTGCCCGTTCGAACGCACGAACGGGCGCAGGCGCGGAGTCGGCCTCGATCGTGAAATGGAAGGTCGACCCCGCCGCGACCGTGCTCTCGACCCACATCGTCCCGTCCATGAGCTCGACCAGTCGCCTACTGATAGCGAGCCCCAGTCCGGTCCCGCCGTGGCGTCGGGTGGTCGAGGGATCTACCTGACTGAACGATTCGAACAGGCGGTCCATGCGGTCCTCCGGGATGCCGATCCCGGTGTCTCGGATGGCGAAGTGCAGGCGATGGCGGCCACCTCGATCGATCCGCTCGGCGGCCACGGTGATCACGACCTCACCCCGCTCGGTGAACTTCACCGCATTGTTCAGCAGGTTGATCAGGATCTGTCGAAGCCGAGTGACATCGCCCACGAGCGCCCCTGGTGCATCGGAGTCGAGGTCGTAGGCGATGTCGAGGCCCTTCGCGAGGGCCGCAGCGGCTGCCAATTCCATCGCCGATTCCACGCACTCCCGAAGATCGAATGGAGCCTTCTCCAGGTCGAGTTTGCCCGCCTCGATCTTGGAGAAATCCAGGATGTCGTTGATCACGCCGAGGAGAGCGTCGCCGCTGCCCCGGGTCACCTCCGCGTACTCGCGTTGTTCGGCCGACAGCTCCGTATCCAGGAGGAGTCCGGTCATGCCGATCACGGCGTTGAGCGGCGTCCGGATCTCATGGCTCATCGTGGCCAGGAACGCGCTCTTGGCCTCCGTGGCCGCCTCGGCGTCCCTCCGCGCTTGCTGGAGATCGCGGATGTCATGGTAGAGGGCGTAGAAGCCAACGAGCTCCCCTGCCACGTTGACCGGGGCGGCGAACATCTCCACGTCGACCAGGGTTCCGTCCTTGTGCGTCCGCCGGGTGATGGCGTGCACGAGGTCACCCCGGATGCCTCGTGCTGTGTAGGCCTCGCCCTCCGCTCGGATCTCGTCGCTTGCGGACACCAGGTCGTCGATGTTGCGACCGACCGCCTCATCGGCCGTGTAGCCGAAGAGGCGTTCCGCAGCTGGGTTCCAAGACGTGACCGTCGCGTCGCGCGCCAGGAGGGCCACCGCCACCGGGCTGACCTCCACCAGCGCCTCGTAGTAGCGCTTCTGCCGTTGGATATCCGTGACGTCGTGGTAGATGACCACGAACCCGACACGCTCCTCGCTCACGACTACCGGCGCGGAGACCATCTGGACGTCGACGAGGGAACCGTCCTTCCGAGTCCGCCGGGCTGACCCTTGAACACGTTCGCCTCGCATCGCCGCCTCGCTGTAGCCCAGAGCCTCCTCGTGGAGATCCGGCCGGGTGGCCACCAGATCGTCCAGATGTTTGCCGACGGCTTCATCGGCCGGATACCCGAAGACCTGCTCAGCGCCGGGGTTCCACGAGACGACCTTCGCCTCGAGATCGGTGACCACGACGGCCGCCGGGCTGATCTCGAGGAGGGACTGGAAGTAGCGCTTCTGCTCCTGGAGCTCGCTGATGTCGCTGTACATCGCGTAGTAGGCGACCTGTTCGCCACCCACGACGATCGGTGCAGCGACCGCGTCGACGTCGACGAGGGAACCGTCCTTCCGCGTTCGCTTCGTGACGAGGTGGACCTGTCTTCCCGTAGAGACTTGGCGGCTGATATCCTCCGCCCCGTCTCGAACCTCGGGGCGGTTCGCGACGAGATCGTCGATGTTCCGGCCGATCGCCTCCGCGCGCGAGTACCCCAGGAGCCGCTCGGCCGCCGGGTTCCATGATGTGACATTCGCGTCGAGGTCAACGGTCATGATCGCGGCCGGGCTCATCTCGAGCAGCGACTCGTAGTAGCGCTTCTGCTGTTGAAGCTCGCTGATGTCGTGATAGAAGACGTGCTTCGCGACGAGCTCGCCACCGACGGTGACCGGGCCTCCAACGACGTCGACGTCGACGAGCGATCCGTCCTTCCGGGTCCGTTGGGTAACCAGGTGGACGGTGGCCCCCGCCATGGCGCCGCGGTCGAGATCCTTACCCTCCGCGTACAGGTCTGCTCGCCGGGCAACCAGGTCGTCGATGTCCCGGCCGACGGCGTCCTCCGCCGCATAGCCGAACAGCCGCTCGGCCGCCGGGTTCCAGGACGTCACGATGTCGTTCGGATCGGTGGTGACGATCGCCTCGGGGCTCACCTCGAGGAGCGCCTCGAAGAACCGCCGCTGGCGGTTCAGCTCCGTGATGTCGTGGTAGATGGCGAAGGTCCCGATCGGTTCGCCGTCGGCCAGCAGCGGCGTGGCCAAGAGCTCGACGTCGACGACGCTCCCGTCCTTCCGGGTCCGCCGGCTCGTGGCCTGGACGAGCTCACTG
>JALZDC010000155.1 GCA_030862755.1 Actinomycetota bacterium | reverse complement strand
GGTCGGCCCGCCGGCTGCGCGCGCTCACCTGAAGCCCGAGGCGGACGAAGTGGTGCTCTTGGAGGAGCCGTTCGGGTTCCTCGCGGTTGGGGAGTGGTATCAGGACTTCGATCAGGTGTCGGACGAAGAGGTCGTTGCGATGCTGCGAGAGGTAGGAGGGTGAACGTCGTGGAGGTGGTGGTCGCGGTCGTCTTCGGTCTGCTGGGGGTTCGCTCGCTCGTGCACTGGCTGCGACGGCCGATCGAGCTCGGCGCTCGCCGCGACCATCTGCTCTACGCGCTGTTCGTCGTCTCGCGAGCTGGTATCTGGTTCGCGCTGATGGGCCTCTTCCTCCTCTACGCGAGCGTCGAGTCGCAGGGGCGAGCGTTCACCGACGATGCGGCTCGATTCAACTGGTACTTCATCGTCCTCGCCGTTCCGGCGGCGGTTCAGTTCCTCACCGGCTTCATGCTGGGGCGAGCTCCGCGGACCCCTCCGTCGAACGGAGATCCAGGCGTTTGAGCAGCAAGGCGTTGCACGCGACGACGATGGTCGACAGGCTCATCGCGAGCGCGCCGACGGCGGGAGGAAACACGAAGCCCCAGGGAGCGAGCACGCCCGCCGCGAGGGGGATCGCGAGCACGTTGTAGCCCGTGGCCCAGGCGAGGTTCTGTACCATCTTCGAGTAGCTGGACCGAGACAGGCGCAGCACGCTCACCACGCCACGGGGGTCGTCGCTCGCGAGCACCACGCCTGCGGACTCGATCGCGACGTCCGTGCCGGCGCCGATCGCGATCCCCACGTCCGATCGTGCGAGCGCCGGCGCGTCGTTCACGCCGTCGCCCACCATCGCCACGCGCCGGCCTTCCTCCTGGAGGCCCACCACCACCGCTTCCTTGTGCTCCGGCAGGACCTCGGCTCGGACCTCGTCGATGCCAAGATCCTTCCCGACTGCTTCGGCCACCTCGCGGGCGTCACCGGTGATCATCAGGACGCGAAGTCCCTCCGCTCGGAGGTCATGCACCGTCTGACGGGACTCCGGACGAACCGCATCCTCGAGGATTATCACGCCCGCCGACTTGCCGTCCCGGACGACGGAGAGGACGGTGGCGCCACGCCGCCGCCAGGCGGCGACGGGTTCCTCCAGGCCGGATGGCACGGCCAGGGACAGCTCTCGAAGAAGCGCGGGACCACCGACAGCCACCTGGGATCCGTCCACGACTGCCCGAACGCCGCGGCCGCTCATCGATCGGAAGCCCGACGCCCCCGGGATCACGAGTCCGCGCCGACGAGCCTCCTCGACGATCGCTCGAGCCAAGGGATGTTCGCTGTCGGCTTCCGCGGCGGCCGCGAGCGAGAGGACCGCACCCTGGTCTCCCTCGTCAACGATCACGTCACGAACCTCCGGCCTTCCGGTGGTGAGGGTGCCCGTCTTGTCCAACAACACGGTGTCGACAGTTCGCATCCGCTCGAGCGCGAGTCGATCCTTGACGAGGATCCCTTCCTTCGCCGAGACGGCGGTGGAGATCGCGATCACGAGGGGGATCGCGAGACCGAGCGCGTGCGGGCAGGCGATCACGAGCACCGTGATGGTGCGCTCCATCGCTTGGTCGGGCTCACCCATCGCGAGCCAGGTGAGCAAGGTGATCGCTCCCGATCCGAGCGCCACGTAGAACAGGAGGGCGGCCGCGCGATCGGCGAGGGCCTGGGCCCGCGAACGCGACGCCTGCGCGTCCTCGACGAGACGGCGGATGCCGGCGAGGGTCGTCTCCTCGCCGATCGCGGTGATCCGCACGCGGACCGACGAATCCACCGCGACCGTACCCCCCACGACCCCCTCTCCGAGCTGCCGCGTGACAGGCCGGGATTCACCCGTGATCATCGACTCGTCGAACGCGGCCTCGCCCTCGAGGATCGCACCGTCGGCGGGCACGCGGCCTCCGGGCCGGACCAGCACCACGTCGTCCGGATGGAGGGCATCGAGCGGCACGAGGTCAGTCCCTCCGTCCGTCACACGCTCGGCCGTTTCAGGCAGCAGGGAGGCGAGCGCTTCGAGCGCGCCGGACGCCTGTCCGAGGGCCCTCATCTCCATCCAGTGGCCGAGGAGCATCACATCGACGAGAAGAGTGAGCTCCCACCAGAACTCGAGATCGAGCCATCCGATGACGCTGGCGAGGCTCGCCCCGAACGCGACGGTCAGAGCCAAGGCGATCAGCAGCATCATGCCCGGACGCCGGGCGCGGACCTCCTCGACGGCCCCGGCGAGGAACGGCTGTCCGCCATAGACGAAGACGGCGGTCCCCAGGATCGGGGCAACGAGATCCTGCCCGGGGAGATCCGGGAGCCGGAACCCGAGCCAGCCCTGGATCATCTCGGAGAAGACGAGGACCGGGACGCTGAGCGCGAGGCTTATCCAGAAGCGGTCTCGGAACCTCGCGGCGTGCCCCGCATGACCCCGGTGGTCGCCGTGAGCGGCTCGCCCCTCGTGACCCGCGTGCTCGTCATGACCCGCGTGCTCCTCGTGACCCGCGTGCTCGTCATGACCCGCGTGGTCACCAGACTCCGTCGGTGCTCGGTGCCCACCCCGCGTTCCGTGATCCGATCTACCGATCTCGTCCATGTGGCGAGCGTATACACCCCTCGGGTATAAGCGTCAAACGGGCCTGCGTAGGGGTGGAGAGATCAGCCCTATCCGACGGCTTTGATGATGTCCTCGGAGAGCTCGGAGAACTGCTGGAGGTGCTGGACGCGCTCCAGCTTGAGTCGCTCGACGACGTCGTGGTACTCCTCGATCCTGCCAGTGCGCTCGTAGAGCAGGACGGGCCGCAAGAGCTCCGGGTCGTCGAGGTCGGGCACATCGGTTGCCACCTGGTACCGGAAGTCTGGGTCTTCCTCGAACACGATGGTTCGCTCGGCGATCCCCCTCACGCAGGCCGAGGTGTGAGGGATCTTGACCTTCTTCGAACGATCGTCGTCCTCCTTGCCGCCGACGCGTCCTGTGTTCAACAGGTATGTCTCGATCGGGTGGGTCGCCAGGAGGTCGAGCAGCCGGTTGCCCTGGAGGCCGTGGGGGAGCGGGAAGAACGGGTTCGTGCCCGGCACCCGGAGGAACTTGCCCTCCTCCGCGGTCCCGCCGGCCGAAGTGCCCGTGGTCTCGCCGAGCATGAAGTAGGCGGCTGATTGATCCTGGGTGAGCTTGGCCACCGCGGGGATGATGTTCTCGTTGCGGTTCAGGATCAGCAGGTAGTCGACGGGTCCGACGCTGCGAGCATCCTCGTACGCCAGGAGGTCTCGCATCTCGAAGACGGCGCGTCCGTTCTGCGTGTAGCTCTGTTCGAAGAAGTTCACCTTCCCCGACCCGTCTTGGAAGACATTCTCGAGGTAGGTGGTGGGCTCGGTCACCGCGCCGTAGATCGAGGGCTCGAACCTGGGATCGAGCGAGAAGGTCTTGGCGAAGCATCCGTTCTCCGTCCCGAACGCGAGCCCACCCGGCATCAAGCCGACGAAGTCGTCCTGGATCGGTTTCGATCCGTTCTGGGTAGTGAACGTCGTCGTCGTCTTGCCGGTGCCGGAGAGACCGATGATCATGAAGACCTTGTCGCCCGTCGCCGTCGGGATCACCTTCAGGCCCGCGTGCAGCGCGAGACCGCCCTTTTCGTAAACGATGTTGTTCCACATCCGCAAACCGCCCTTCTTCGACTCGCCGAAGTAGTCGGAGTTCAGGATGCGCGTCACGTTCCGGTCGAGATCCACGGCGATGAGGCGATCGTCCGGATAGCCGGGGGCTCGGAGACCCGGGGTATAGAGCACCCGCACCTCGGGCTCCTCATCATCCTCGCGAGCGAAGTAGAGCTTCTGCTGCATGCCGGCGATGTTCGCGTAGCGCCTCTCCATCACGAGGCGAGCGCGGGCGCGGAGCTCGGGGTCGTTCCCGATCCAGCCGTCGATCTGGATCATGTCGTGGTTCGCGATGTACTCGTCCTGTCGCCGGGCGACGTCTTCGAAGTCCGCGCGCGTCATCGTCTTCCCGCTGGAGGCACGGTCGACGACGAACGTGCTGCCGGCGCTCCGGGACAGGACCTCGGTCTGGACGTTCACATTGCCGAACTCGCTGGTGCGGCATCCGGACATCTCTTCTGTGAAGCTGCGGAGCTCTGCCGGCGTCGGGTTGACGAATACGTCTGCCACTCAGGCCTCCTGCATCGATGGGTCAGCGGAACGAGGGTGGGATGGGCGGGAGAATCCATAGAGTCTAGCGAACGTCCAGGCGGGTTCCCCCGGACCACGTCCGGGCGTGCCGACCCTGAGATGAAGCTGCCAGGACCCGGAGCTGCAAGGACCCCGAGCCGATGGATCTCACCGAAGACCAACTGATTGCCGCGATCAACCGCGTTCTCTCCGGGGCGGGGCCGGGGGTGGTCGTGGGCCCGGGCGACGATGCCGCGGTCGTCAGCCCGGGCTCGGGTGAGCTGGTGTTGACCACGGACTCCATGATCGAAGGCGTCCACTTCCGGAACGAGCTCACCACGCCTCGGGATCTCGGCTATAAGGCCATCGCGGTCAATGTCAGCGACGTAGCCGCGATGGCCGCGAGCCCGAGGTTCGCGATCTGCGCACTCGGGCTCACGGAGGTGATCGACTCCGGTTGGGTCGTGGACCTGGCGGGGGGCATGCGCGAGTGCTGCGACGAGTTCGGACTGACGTTGGTGGGCGGGAACCTGTCGCGAGGCTCCGAGGTCTCGATCGTGGTGTCGGTCACTGGCGAGGTCGTGCCGGGCCGGGCGGTGCGCCGGGACGGCGCACGACCCGGCGACCGACTGGTCGTGACCGGGTCGCTCGGCGGTGCGGCGGCCGGGCTCCGCGTTGCGTCGCAGCGCTCGTGGTCGGACGACGAATACGACGCGCTGAGGCGGTACATGCGCCCCACTCCGCGGGTGGGAGAGGCAGGGATCCTCTCGACCCAGGGCGTCACGTCGATGATGGACATCTCGGACGGGCTCACGATCGATCTCTCGAGGCTTTGCCGTGCGAGCGGGACCGGCACCCGCGTCGAGATCGAGCGGGTCCCGGTGCATCCGGCCGCGACGTCGGTCGAGGCCCTCGCTGGTGGCGAGGACTACGAGCTGCTGGCGACCCTCCCCGACAGGGATGCGGTCGAGGTTGCGCGGTCGGAGCTCCGAGAGGGGTTCGGTGTGTCGCTCAGCGACATCGGCGCCATCATCGAGGAGGGGCTCCTTGCCATCGACGGTGACGGAGCGGAACGCCCCTTGACGATAGAAGGGTGGGACCACTTCCGGTGATCGGCGGACCCTCGTGAACGTGCGCGACGCTCCGCGGCCGCGGGCGCTCTCGATCGCCGGCTCCGATCCCGGCGGCGGTGCCGGCATCCAGGCGGACCTCAAGACGTTCAGCGCGCTGGGGATCTTCGGCATGACGGCGATCACCGCCGTGACGGTGCAGAACACGAAGGGTGTGTCGAGCTTCGAGGAGCTCTCGCCACACACCGTCACCGCGCAGATCCGCGCCGTGGCTGGTGACATCGGAGTGGACGCGGCGAAGACGGGGATGCTCGCGTCGGCCCCGATCGTAGAGGCCGTCGCCGAGGGGGTCGAGGAGACCCATCTTCCGAACCTCGTCGTCGATCCGGTCTTCGTGTCGAAGCACGGCCATCCGCTACTGTCCGACGAGGCGGTCGACACCCTCAGGCGGCTGATCCTGCCGCTCGCGACCCTGGTGACCCCCAACCTCGAGGAGGCCGCCGGACTGGCGGGCGTCGACGTGCGCACGACCGACGACATGCGACGGGCGGCGAGCGCCATACTGAGCCTCGGGCCGCGCGCCGTCCTCGTGAAGGGCGGGCATCTCGAGGGCAGTCGCGCCACCGACCTGTTCGCCGACGGGGCGATCGAGGAGTGGATCGAGGCCGAACGGATCGACACGCCACACACCCACGGGACCGGCTGCACGTTGGCGTCCGCGATCACGGCGCATCTGGCCCGGGGAGCTTCTCTGTCGGAAGCGGTGCGCGCGGGGAAGGCCTTCGTCACCGAGGCGATCCGTCACGCGTTCCCGCTCGGCGAGGGGATCGGACCGGTCGACCACCTCTGGTCGATCCCGAGGATCTGACCGACCTACGCCGTGCGTTGGGGGATGCGGGTCACTCGTCCGGCCTTGATGCAGCTGGTGCATGCGTTCACGCGCCGAGGCGTGCCGTCGACGAGCGCGCGCACGCGCTGGACGTTCGGGTCCCATCGGCGATTGTTCCGCTTGTGCGAGAACGTCACCGACTTCCCGAACCAGGGCTTCTTGCCACAGATGTCACACACCGCTGCCATGTTTCTCGAGGCTACCAGAGGGGTGCCACTACCCGGCGATCCTCTCGACG
>JALZDC010000139.1 GCA_030862755.1 Actinomycetota bacterium | reverse complement strand
GACTAACTGCGGCGAACCGGGCGATAACACAAGCGGCCAACATAGAAAAACCCCCTCTGACCAGGGGGGTTTTGGGTCGGTGGGCCTGGATGGACTTGAACCATCGACCTCTTCCTTATCAGGGAAGCGCTCTAACCGAGCTGAGCTACAGGCCCGAGGGCCCCGAGCCCCTCGCCGCAGGGTAGTCAGCCCCCGGAAACGCTGTCAATCGAAGATGGTCAATCGCGACGGTCGGCGAGCGTGACCTCCACGCCGCCGACGATGTCGCTGATCAGGTTGTACATCACCGCCACGAACACGTTGATGAGCGACCAGACCGCGACTCCGACGCACCCGGCGAAGAACAGCCACGTGAACACTTGCCCGGTGTCGATCGCGATCGGCTGCGGGCGACCGGTGCTGACCTGTTGGGTCGGTGAGAGACCTTTTCCGGACGGGAAGATCGTGCCGAGGAGCTGCTCCAGCGAGTAGATCACTCCGCTCGCAGACAAGATCGCCCAGATGATCGCGAGGGCCAGATAGATCACCAGGAACACGCAGAAGTAGAAGATCAGCGAGAACTTCAGGACCGAGAGAGGCCCCACCCGCCTGATCTCGACGCGGGTGCGGCGGATCCCCCGCCTGGGGAGGCGCGCCTGGGCGGGGGCCGCGACGATCGTGGACGGCCAGGCGTGCTCGGGCGGGACGGGCTCGAGTGGCGGCGCGAGCTCCTCATCATCCCCGGGCATGGGCTCGTCCAGTCCGCTCATGGGCTCAGGGTCGAACCCGCCCACGGGCTCGGGCTGCGTCGTGGAGTTCGGTCGCCGCATAGGTTCCTCGATCATTCGGGACTCCGCTGGGCCGCTAGCGTACGCCCGGCTGCGGCCGAGCGGGGGGATGTTCACCCATCGGGGCAGGGTCACGCCGACCGCATCCCACGCCCGCACGTGCGCCACCAGGAGGAGGGCCGCGAACGGTGGCGCGAGCACGCCGCCCGCCAGACTCACATCCTGCTGGAACAACAGGGCGCCGGCTCCCATCACGCAACCGATCGCAGCGAGCACGAGGTCTGTCGTGAGCTGCGCGAGGCGATGCCGCAGCGCGAGCACGACGTAGGCCGCCGCCACGAACGCGAAGGCCTCGACCAAGAAGCCGAGTCCGATATTCATGGGAGTCCAGACATCATCGCAGTAACCATCCGCGACGCCTTCAGGTTCCCCCAGGTGGAGGAGCTACTCCTCCATCTGCGTGATCACCGGCGCGAGCGCGACGACGTGGGCCTCCTCCTCCACGCGCATCGTGCGCACGCCCTGGCTGGATCGACCGACGCGGCGGATCTCGCTCGCAGGAACCCGGATGACGGTCCCGCTGGAGGAGATCGCGAACAGGTCCTGTTCCTTGGAGCCGACGAACGCGCCGGCGAGCAGCCCGGTCTTCTTCGTGACCTGGTGGCCGATCACACCCTTCCCGCCACGGCCCTTCACGGGATAGTCCTTGAGTGGCGATCGCTTGCCGTACCCTTGCTGCGAGACGCTGATCATCTCCTCGCCGTCCGAAGCCAGGCTGAGGGAGATCACCTCGTCGTCCTCGGCGAGCCGCATCCCGATCACGCCCGCCGTGGCGCGTCCCATCGGGCGTACGGACTGTTCCTTGAACCGAATCGCCTGCCCCCTGCGCGACACCAGGAAGACCTCGTCCTTCCCGTCGGTGAGCTTGACATCGATCAGCTCGTCTCTGGACTTCAGGTTGATCGCCGCGAGGCCGGTCCGCGCAGACTCGTAGTCGGATAAGGGGGTCTTCTTCACCATCCCCTTCTTCGTGGCGAAGAGCAGGAGGCGCTTCGGGTCGTATCCCTTCAGGTGCAAGACCGCGGATACACGCTCGTCGCCCACGATCGCGACCCCGGGAAGGTTGGCCGCGTACAGCCCGCGAGCCGTCCGCGAGGAGTCGGGTACCTCGTGCACCTTCACCCGGTACACCTTGCCCTTCGTGGTGAAGAACAGGAGCCAGTTGTGCGTGGTCGTCGTGAAGACGTCGGCGACCACGTCCTCTTCCTTCAGGGTTGCCCCGCGGACCCCCTTGCCGCCTCTGCCCTGCCGGCGGAAGGTGTCGATCGGGACGCGCTTGACGTAGCCGGCGCGGCTCACCGTGATGACCACGTCCTCCTCGGCGATCAGGTCCTCGATGTCGAACGATCCCTCGTCGGCCTTGATCTGCGTGCGCCGAGGGTCGGCGTGCCTCTGCTTGATCTCGAGGATCTCGTCCTTGATCACGCCGCGGATCTTCTTCGGGTCCTTCAGGAGAGCCTTCAGGTACTTGATCCTCGCGAGCAGATCCTTGTGCTCCTGCTCGAGCTCCGTGCGCGCGAGCTTGGTGAGCCGGCGGAGCGGCATGTCCAGGATGTGGTTGGCCTGGATCTCCGAAAGCTTGAACTGGCTCATCAGCTTGCTACGAGCCTGCTCTGCGTCCTGTGAACCCCGGATGACCTTGATGACCTCGTCCAGGTGATCAAGCGCGATCAAGAGACCCTGGACGATGTGGTCCCGCTCCTCGGCCTTGCGCAGGTCGAACCGGGTCCGACGGGTGACGACATCGATCTGGTGATCAACGTAGTAGCCGATCATCTCGGCGAGGTTCAGCGTGCGAGGGACCCCATCGACGAGCGCGAGCATGATCACGCCGAAGGACTCCTGGAGCTGCGTGTGCTTGTAGAGCTTGTTCAGGGCGATGTGCGGGTTGGCGCCCTTGCGGAGCTCGACGACCAGGCGCATGCCGCCGCGGCCGCTGGACTCGTTCTTGACGTTCTGTGCCTCGGTCAGGCGCTTGGCGATGATCAGCTCGGCGATCTTCTCCGCGACGCGCGAGGGGTTCACCTGGTACGGCACCTCGGTGACCACCAGCTTCTGGCGGCCCTTCGAGTCCTCCTCGATGGTCACAGTCGCCCGCATCCGGATCGAGCC
>JALZDC010000135.1 GCA_030862755.1 Actinomycetota bacterium | reverse complement strand
ACCTGCGCTGGACCGACATCCGGATCCCGGCTTCGACGGCGGCAGGCAGGCTGGACATCGAGGCGTTCGAGGCCGCGTTGCCGCGCATGGGAAGGGTGGTGGGCCAGCTCCGAGAAGCCTCGATCGCGCTCGAGGCGGTCGGAGGCGATGGGCTCCTCGGGCCCGTCGCCTCCGGCTACCGCGACGCCGTGGACGGGCTCTCCCGCCGAGCGGACCTCGCGGGCCGTTTCCGGGACTCTATGCAGCTCGTCACGGCGATGTTCGCCGGCGAGCACCGATATCTCGTCTGCGTCCCGGCCCTCGGCCGGCCGCGACCTGGCGGAGGTGCCCCCGCGGCCGTCGGCGTCCTTCTCGTGGACGACGGCTCTCTGGAGCTCAGGCCGGCGCAGCCTGCTCCGAGGGCCCTGTCCGATATCGACGTCTCGCTGCATTGGCCCAGGACCGCACGTGCTCTCATGGAGGCTGCCCAGGCATCTGGAATCCCGGCCCTCGACGGGGTCATCCTGATCGACGCGGTCGCACTCGAGGATCTCGTCTGGACGATCGGTGACGTCGAGGTGGAAGGCCAGCCCTTCGCACTGTCGGACCAGACGACGACCTCGGCCCTGGAGATCGACGCATTCCTAGGGAACGCTCCGCCCAAGGCGGCCCAGCGCTACGCCGATCTCGTCTCACAGATCCTGGCGGCCTTCCTCGAGCGTCGACCCGGTTTGGAATCGCTCGCGTTGGCGACCGCCTCCGATGCGCGCGGCCGACACCTCTCCATCTACCTTCCCGGACGGAAGGGCCGCCTGATCCGGGCTCTGGGACTCGACGGGCGGGCGCGACTGAAGGGCGCGGGGATCCTTCCCGTGGTCGCGAGCTGGAGCACGCTGGGGGAATCCCACGTCGGCGCCCTCGTGAACACGACCGTTCGGGAAACGATCACGATCCGGAGGAACGGGGCGGCATCGGTGGACGCCCAGGTCCTGTTCGAGAATGGGGCCGGCACAGACCCCCCCTCGGTGCTGCTGGGCCGGCCGATCGGCGGTCTGCCTGTGGGAACCTTCGCCGCGGACGTGACGCTCTACCTGCCCGAGACGGCCGAAGACATCGCCGCCGAGACGAGCCGCCCCAGCCCGATCAGACTCGGTCAGGACCTCGGACTCACCACGGTGACGGGCTCGATCGCGGTCCGAGGGGGCGACTCGACGACGCTCACCGTGACCTACCTGATCCCGGATGCCGTGCGAACGGTGGGGGGAGCGAGGCAGGTGGCCCTCCGCGTGCTGCCCCAGCCGACCATGGGGGGCGTTCTTTTCCAGATCCGCGTGGTCCTTCCCGATGGTTCGACCTTCCTGTCCGCCTCCCCGGGACTAAAGCGGCGAGGCGCCACGGCCGTCTTCGGAGGCGTGCGGGAAGGGCCGGCGGACCTCGAGCTTCGCTTCGGTCTCGGGCAGGCTTAGCCGAAGACCTGTGGGACCAGTGCCTGTTCCTGCTCGTCCGACGCCGGCGGGAACGACGTGGTCTCGTCGGCTTCGGCGGAATCGACCTTCACGGCCAGTGCTTGCAAGAGGTCGGCGATCGCGTGGGCGATCCTCGCGCCCTGGTCACTCGAGGTGATCCGAACGCCACGGTCGTAGAGGATCTGGAAGAAGTCCTCGAGGATCGCGCGCTGATCGCCCAAGAGCGACGCCTCAGACACGTTCAGGGCACGCGAGAGTCGGGCGAGCGTCTGGATCGACGGCTCAACGTGACCGTTCTCGTAGCGAGAGAGGCGAGCCTTCGGGATCCCCGAGATGTCCTCGAGCTCCGACTGGCTGAGACCGGCCGCGACCCGAGCTTCGCGCAGTCGCTGACCGAAATGCTTCCCATCGCTTTGCCGCATGCGGCTCTCTCCCATCGCTGACGAACGTGGCCGCACGTTAGCACAGGGGCGTTCACGGAGGGAACCCGGGCACATGCAGAGGTGCTTTCCTCGATCGTTTACTTGACTTCGACGGTTGCGCCTGCCGCCTCGAGCTGCTCCTTCGCCTTGTCGGCCGCTTCCTTCGTCACCTTCTCCAGGACCGGCTTCGGCGCGCCGTCCACAAGATCCTTCGCTTCCTTGAGGCCGAGGCTCGTGAGCGCGCGAACCTCCTTGATCGCCTGGATCTTCTTGTCTCCGGCAGCCGTGAGGATCACGTCGAACTCAGACTGCTCCTCTTCTGCCTCGGCGCCGCCCACGCCGCCCGCAGCCGGCGCCCCGGCCATCATCATCGGGGCGGCTGCGGCCGCCTGAACGTCGAATGCCTCCTCGAACGCCTTGATGAACTCGGACAGCTCGAGGAGCGTCATCTCCTTGAACTGATCGAGCAGTTCCTCGGTCCCTATCTTCGACTTCGCCACGGTTCACTCCTCTCCTCATCTTCGGCCCCATGGTCGGAGCCCTCCTGGGGGGCTTCCTCGGGCCCTGCTTCGATCAACTTCGCTTCCTGCGTGGCCTCCGGAGCTGGCTCCTGTGAGGTCGGCTCGGCTTCCGATGTAGTTGCGGCCTGTGATGCCGTGTCGGGTACGACGTGGTCCTCTCGTGCCGCTTCGGCAGCCGGCTCTTCCGGCAACTTCGCTTTGAACGCCTCGAGTAAGGACAGGAACCGCGCTTGCGCGGCCTGGAACGTGGCGGCCGCGCGAGACATCTCGCCCTTCATCAGACCCGCGAGCTTGGACAGCATGACCTCGCGTGACTCGAGATCGGCAAGGGACTTGGCCTCATCGGCGGAGAGCACGCGGCCCTCCACGAACCCGCCCTTCAACACGAGGGCGGGGAACTTCTTGGAAGCTGCCGTCACGCTCTTCGCCGCGGTGACCGGATCCTCGTTGACGAACGCGACGGCGCTGGGGCCGTCGAAGAGGGACCCGAGCCCGGCGGCATCGGTCTGCTCGAGGGCGCGGCGCATCAACGTGTTCTTGATGACCGCGAACCTCGCGCCCCCGTCCCGGAGTGACTTGCGGAGCTCGGTGATCTCGGACACCGTGAGGCCGCGGTACTCGGTGAGCAGGAGAGCTATGGAGCTGTCGATCTGCTCCTTCAGCTCGGCCACCCGTTCGATCTTCTTGGTACTCGGCATCGCGCCTCCTGTATGAACAACGCGTCCCCGCAGACAGCGGAGACGCGCGGCGACGCGGCCTTCCCCGACGGTCAGACGTGTCGCACGCATGGCCGTCGCCTCGGCAGGTACCCCGAAGGGATTACGCGCGCACGCCCCTGCTGTCTGCGGCCGTCCGAGGATAGCAGGGAGCCGCTACCACCGGATCCGATCGATCGGAGTCCCTTACGACGCGGCGGCCGCCTGGAGACCCCGAGGCTTCGCCGGGTCGATCCGGATGCTCGGCCCCATCGTCGAGGACACGGCCAGCGACTTGATGTAGCGGCCCTTCGCGGAAGAGGGCTTCGCCTTCAGGACCTCGTCCACGACCACCAGGTAATTCTCCAGGAGGTTGCGCTCCCCGAAGGATTTCTTCCCGATGATCAGATGGACGTTACCGGTGCGGTCGGCGCGGTACTCGACCTTCCCTCCCTTGATGTCTGAGACTGCCTTGGCGACGTCGTTGGTCACCGTGCCCGTCTTGGGGTTCGGCATCAAGCCACGGGGACCGAGGACGCGGCCAGCCTTCCCCACCGACGCCATCATGTCGGGCGTGGCGACGGCCGCATCGAAGTCGATCGCTCCCTTCATGACCTCCTCGACCAGCTCCTCGCCGCCCACGACGTCGGCCCCCGCGTCGCGGGCCTCACGGGCCTTCTCCCCCACCGCGAAGACGCCCACGCGCACCGACCTGCCGGTTCCGTGCGGCAAGGCAACGGTGCCACGCAGGGCCTGTTCGTTCTTCCGCGGGTCGATGCCGAGCCGGAAGGCGATCTCCACCGTTTCGTCGAACTTCGCGTCCGGAAGGGACTTCAGGATCTTGATGGCCTCTGCGGGCAGGTACTCCTGGGTCCGGTCGAACGAGTCGGCGGCCTGACGGTAGCGCTTCCCGGGCTTCGAGCTCACGACGCCACCTCGACACCCATGCTCCGCGCCGTCCCTTCGATGATCCGCATCGCGTTGTCGATGTCGTTGGCGTTCAGATCGACCATCTTGCGCTCGGCGATCTCGCGGACCTGCCCCTTGGAGAGCTTGGCGACCTTATCGCGGTTGGGTTCGCCAGAGCCTTTCTCGATCCCGGCGGCCTTGCGGATCAGCTCGGAGGCTGGTGGCTGCTTCAACACGAACGAGAACGAGCGGTCCTCGTAGATCGTGAGCTCGACCGGGATGATCTGGCCGGCGAACTGTTGGGTCGCCTCGTTGTACTGCTTGCAGAACTCCATGATGTTCACGCCGTGCTGACCCAACGCCGTCCCCACGGGGGGCGCCGGGGTCGCTTGCGCGGCGGTGATCTGGAGCTTCGCGGTCGCGAGCACCTTCTTCTTCGCAGCCATCGTTCACACCTCTCGCGGTCCGAACGGCCGTTCGGGCCTCCCGCGTCTCGGGGGTCAGACCTTCGACACCTGGTCGAAGGACAGCTCGACCGGTGTCTCCCGGTCGAAGATGTTCACCAGCACCTTGAGCTTGGCCTGGTCGGCGTTGATCTCGTTGATGGTGCCGTTGAAGTCCGCGAACGGGCCCGATGTGATCCGCACGATGTCGCCCTCTTCGAAACCGAGGCGCACCTGCGGGCGGGCTTCCTCCTTCTTCACGGTGAGGATCTTGTCGACCTCGTGCTTCGAAAGCGGCGTGGGCTTGGAGCCCGTCCCCGCGGAGACGAATCCGGTGACGCCAGGTGTGTTGCGGACCACGTACCAGGAGTCGTTGTCGTAGAACATGCGGACGAGGAGGTAGCCCGGGAACTGCTTCTTCTTCACGACCTGCTTCTTCCCGGACTTGATCTCCATGACGTCTTCCATCGGGATGTGGACGCCGAAGATCTTCCCTTCCATCTGCATCGTGTGGATCCTCGACTCGAGGTTGGCCTTGACCTTGTTCTCGTAGCCGGAGTAGGTGTGCACCACGTACCAGTCTCCGTGGCCTCGGAGGGGGTCTTCCTGGGGCGCCGCCTCGGGCTCGATCGTCTCCGCCTCTGGCTCGGCCGGCTCGGGATCCGGGTCGAGCGGCTCGGGATCCGGCTCGACCGGCTCGGGCTGGGGCTCGACCGGCTCCGCCTCGACCGGCTCCGCCTCGACCGTGGCCGCCTCGACCGTCCCGGCCTCGGGCTCCTCGGTCTCCGCTTCTTGTTGCGCCGGCTCGATAGGGGATCCCGAAGTGTCCTCAGGCTCGGCCACCGCCGTCCCCGCGGTTGCCACGTCCGTATCCATCACCCGCCCAGTTTCCTCCTCGGCATCGACCGCATCGCGCGCCTCGACGTCTGCCTCCCCGGCTTCCGCGCGCTCGAGGTCGCGCTCCTCCGAGCTGCGGGTGGACTCGGTTCCGTCCAACTCGTCGGTCCTCATCAGTTGCCGAGCACGTCGAACACGAACCTCGTGAAGAGGGAATCGAGCCCGAACACGTAGGTGGTGAGAACGGTCACGGTCACGAGCACCACGATCGAGTAGGACACGAGCTCCCGGCGGGTCGGCCAGTCGACCTTGGTCAGCTCCTGCCGGACCTCCTTCAGGAACTGGCGCGCGCCTGTCCGCTTCCGCTTCTCCTGGACGGCGGCCTTCCTGGTCGAGGCGGACGGCGTGGTAGGACGCCCGGTGCCCGCGCGCTTCTGCGCGCGCTCTTGGCGCTCCTGCATCCGCTTCATCTGTCGATTCATGGGTGCTCCCTTGCAGGGGCGGAGGGACTTGAACCCCCAACCGCCGGTTTTGGAGACCGGTGCTCTACCAAATTGAGCTACGCCCCTGGGCTCCGGGCCTCCCGGCGTGAGGCGGGACGTTCGGAGACCTCAGTATATGGTCGCCTCCTTGGCCCGGCAAAGGAAGGACCCCCGCCGACGGGTCCGTCTGTCCCCCGTCGGCCCAGCCGTATGTGGACCCATGGGGGATTTCCTCCCCAGATACGTGAGCACGGCTGCACCTGCCCTATCCTTCGTGCCAAGACGTGCCGCAGCGGCCCCGGATCGCGAGGCACACGCATGAACGAACAGCGCACCGCACGGCCGGCAGGAGCCGGTGCACGTCGACGTTCCCCATTGTTCACGCGACAGCCGGAGCCCGAGCCCATGGTGCTCTCGCCCGCTGAGGAAGAGATCGCGAGCGCATTGACGAACGCCGTTGACGAGCGCATCGAAGAAGGCCTGCAGGCGCTCGAGGATCAGGCGACGATGCTGATGAAGGAAGTCGCCACGGAGCTGTGGCGTTCGTCGGCGAAAGACGTTCGTCCCGAGCAAGAGCGCATCGTCAGCCTCCTGTCACGAGACCAGGCGATCCGGAGCTTGATCGCATCGAGCGACGAGCGGTTCCAGGCATTGTCCACGCGGGCGGCGCGCGTGGAGGATGCGCTCGGCGATCTTGCCGAGACCGGTCGGGCGACGAGGGATGCGATGGAGGCCTCCGTCGCGTCGATCCGCGAGATCGCCGACTCGCCCACGTTGCACGGAGTCGAGCACGTGCGTCTCCAGCTGGAGCAGGTCGAGCGACACATCGCCGAGACCTTCACGACGCTCGGCGAGCGCGACCGGACACTCACCGAGGCGATCCTCCAGCAGGTCCACGAGCACGGCGAGATGGTCGCCCGCGAGACCTCGCGGGTGGTCGAGGCGATGCAGGGCTACGTGCAGGGTGGCGCCGAGGCGGTCGGGCGCCTCGCCCAGCGGGTGGAGGAGCACGCCGAATCGTTCTTGACCCAGGACGGAGAGTTGACCGCGAACGTCGGCGCCACGGTGCGAGAGGAGGTCCAGGCCGTCGGACAGCAGCTCGAGCTGATATCCGAGGGGATGGGGATCAATGCCCGGGACCAGGTCGCACTCAAAGCGGCCATGGAGCGGTTCATCGACGTTCGCGTTCGCGGCTTGGCGGAGCTGATCCGGAGCGACTCCCAGGCTCTCCGGCGGATGATCGAGGAGAAGACCGCGGAGCAGGAGGGACTGCTACGAGAGACCGTCGAAGAGCGGATGATCCTGGTGGGTGAGGCCCTGGTCGACAAGACGGCGGAGGCGGCGCAGGTCGCGATCGCCTCGTCGCTCGGGGAGACCATCGAGCGGATGACCGCCTCGGTGGGCTCCATCGAGGGGATCGATTCGTTGCTGGCAGGACAGCAGCAGGCGTTCGAGGAGCGTATGCGCGCCCACGTCGATGACCGCGTGGCGGCGATCGCCCGGCTGGTCCGTTCGGACAACCAGGCTCTCGCCGCTCGGTTCGCGTCGGGAAGTCCCACGAACGATGACGCGGAGCTGCTGCGCCAGACCCTGCGGTCGATCAAGGAGCTGCACGCCGGCCTCGCGAACGACGTCCTGAGCTCCGTGGACCGTCGCTTCCAGTCGATGGCCGACCAGCTCCACAAGGAGACCCTGTCCACGACCGAGGCGATGGTCAACGTGGCCGAGCGGCTGAGCGACAAGATCGACCGCGTTTCGGTCATGGTCGACGAGGGCTACGGCAACGACGTCGCGATCGTCGTGGATCGGATGAGCGAGGCGATCCAGGCGATGTCGGGACGGGCACAGCGCCGAGACGCGCAGGGACAGATCGGAGCCTGATCGGGGCGAACCCACCCCTCAGGCATCAAGCAGCACCTCGGCTTCGCCACGCTTGATCGGCCATTCCTCCCGGCCGTCACGTTCGACCGAGACCCAGCAGTCGATCAGCGCGACCCGCCCTTCGACGTCGACGGACCTCACGCGACCGCCCGCCACGATCTGCTCGCCCATGTAGACGGGCGCGCGGAACTGCGCGGTCAGTCGGCGGATACGCTGAGGCCCCCCCGCCCATCGGGAGACGCAGGCGCCGAGATGACCCATCGTGAACATCCCGTGCGCTACGATCCCGGGGAACCCAGCGGCTCGTGCGACGCCCTCGTCCTGATGCAGCGGGTTCTGGTCTCCGCCGGCCTCGGCGTACGCCTTCACGTCCCCACGCGTTACCACACGCGAGAGCGAAGGGATGTCGGTCCGAACGGCGACATCGCGCACCGACGGCATCAGCTCGCCGCTCGTTCGATCAGCGTCGATCGCGCGGTGCAGACGACGTCCCCGCCCGGTTCGACCATCGAGGTCACCAACACGAGGAGGCCGTTGCCTCCCATCTCCCGGATCGACTCGATCCGAGTTCGTATCGCCAGCGTCTCCCCTTCCGCAAGCGGACGCCGGAACTCGTACTCCTGGCCGCCGTGGAGCACGCGTGAGAAGTCGAGACCGAGCTCCGGGTCGGCTACGATGCCCGGGATGACGGTGAATTCCGCAACGGTCACGAAGGTCGTCGGCACACCGCTCGGCTCGTCGAACACGGCTCGGAAGGCGGCGACGCGGCCCGGCTCAACCGTGAAGGGAGCATCCGGGTAGACCTTCCCGACGACCGCCGCGTTCATCGGCCGAGCATCCTACCCAACGCCCGACATCCGTCCCTCCGACGGGGGACCCGCGAAATCACTCCCTGGGGGTACGTGATTCCGACGACAGGCATGCCTACGATGCCTCGATGACGGTTGCCCGCACCAGGTCCAACGACGATGGTGACATCCGCGTCGTCATCGCCGACGACCATCGCTCCTTCGGGGAAGCGCTCCAGATCGCGCTTGACAACGAGGACGACCTCACCGTGATCGAGGTCGTGACCAACGGTGAATCCGCGATCGAGTCGGCGCAGGAGCAGCACCCGGACGTGCTCCTGATGGACGTCCAGATGCCCGGGGTCGATGGCATCGAAGCAACCAGGCGGATCCATAGAGAGGCCTCCGCCACCAAAGTGATCCTCCTTTCCGGCCACGACGACGATGTCGTCCTCGCCCGAGCCGTCGAGGCCGGCGCCCGTGGCTTCCTCAGCAAGACGCAGGCCGTCTCCGAGCTGGCCGACGCGATCCGGCGCGCCTCTCGCGGGGAACCTCTCCACGGAGTCGATGAGGTCGAGCTGTCGCTTGCGCGTTTCCGCATGCAGCGTCGGAGCGACGGCGAGCTCGCCCAGCGTGTGGAGCGTCTCACCCCTCGAGAGCTCGAGATCCTCCAGCGCGTCGCCGCGGGGGAGGCGTCCGTCGACATCGCCGAGGACCTCGGCATGAGCCGCCACACGCTTCGGACCCACATCCAGAACGTGCTGACCAAGCTCGGGGTGCATTCCAAGACGGACGCCGTGGTCGCCGCGATCCGGTTCGGCAAGGTCAAGACGAACGACTCGCTGTCGCAGGCCGACGTCGACGCGTCCTGATCCGATCGCTAGCGCGTCTCGCGGTGCAAGGTATGGGCCCGGCACCAACGGCAGTACTTCTTGAGCTCTATCCGGTCCCGGTCGTTCACGCGATTCTTCACCGTGTTGTAGTTGCGTCGCTTGCAGTTCGAGCAGGCGAGCGTGATCTTCGGGCGGTTTCCTTCCTTCCTCGCCATCGCTCGCCTACTTCACGACCTTGGTGACCCTGCCCGCGCCGACCGTGCGCCCGCCCTCGCGGATCGCGAAGCGGAGGCCCTCTTCCATGGCGATCGGAGCGATCATGTCGACCTTCATCTCGACGTTGTCCCCCGGCATCACCATCTCGACGCCTTCGGGCAGATGGGCCTGGCCGGTCACGTCGGTGGTCCGGAAGTAGAACTGGGGCCGGTAGCCGTCGAAGAACGGCGTGTGCCGACCGCCTTCCTCCTTGGACAGGATGTATACCTGCGCCTCGAACTCGGTGTGAGGGGTGATCGAGCCGGGCGCGGCGAGCACCTGGCCCCGTTCCACCTCTTCCTTGTCGATGCCCCGGAGCAGGACACCCACGTTGTCCCCGGCCGTGATCTCGTCCAAGAGCTTGCGGAACATCTCGAGGTCGGTGGCGATCGTCTTGCGGGTGTCCCGCAGCCCGACGATCTCGA
>JALZDC010000130.1 GCA_030862755.1 Actinomycetota bacterium | reverse complement strand
GCCCTCGCCCGCGTCGACACCGTCCGCGAGACCGTCGTTCTGCGGCACGCGGGCGAGGGCGCCGCCGCAGGTGAGCACGACTGGGCGGAACTCGTCGCGCGCGAGTCGGCCGATCCGTTGCCCTCGGAGCCTCTCGAGAGCGAGCACCCGCTGTTCATCGGCTACACGAGCGGCACGACCGGCACGCCGAAGGGTGTCCTCCACGTCCACGGGGGGTTCCTGGTGAAGATCGCATCAGAGGTCGCGTACCAAGTGGACCTGCATCGGGGCGAGGTGCTCCACTGGGTGACCGACCTCGGCTGGATCATGGGTCCCTGGGAGATCGTGGGTGCCCTGGCCCTGGGATCGACCGTCTTCCTCTATGACGGAGCTCCCACCCATCCGGGGGCGGGCCGTCTCTGGTCGCTGGTCGAGCGCCACGGGATCACGGCGCTCGGCGTCTCGCCCACGCTGATCCGCGCGCTGATCCCCTCCGGGATCGAGCCTGTCCAGCGATATGACCTTTCATCGCTCCGGATCCTCGCGTCGACGGGGGAGCCGTGGAACCCCGACGCGTATCTGTGGCTGCACCGGAAGGTCGGCGGATCCAGGCTTCCCATCATCAACCTGAGCGGCGGCACGGAGGTCGGGGCGTGCTTCCTCTCGCCGCTGCCGATCTGCGACCTGAAGACGTGCACTCTCCGAGGACCCGCCCTCGGCATGGACATCGACATCGTGGACACGAACGGGTCTCCGGTCCCGCCCGGTGAGGTGGGCGAGCTCGTCTGCCGCCAGCCGTGGCCCGCGATGACGCGCGGCATCTGGGGCGACGCCGATCGCTACCTCGACACGTATTGGCGCCGTTTCCCGGGCATCTGGGTCCACGGCGACTGGGCTACCAGAGACGCGGAGGGCTTCTGGTTCTTGCACGGGCGTTCGGACGACACGCTCTCGGTGGCGGGGAAGCGGCTCGGGCCTGCGGAGGTCGAGAGTGCGCTCGCTTCCCACCCCGCCGTGGCGGAGTCCGCCGCGATCGGTGTCCCGAACTCACTCAAAGGGGAAGCGATCTGGTGCTTCGTGGTCCTGAAACCGGGTCTGGACGCCGACCGAGGCCTCGCAACCGTGCTGCGCAACGTGGTCGCGGATCAGCTGGGACGGTCGTTCCTGCCGTCGAAGGTCGTGTTCGTCCCCGGCCTTCCCAAGACGCGGAGCGCGAAGATCGTCCGTAGGGCGATCCGCACGACAGCACTCGGACAGGACCCCGGCGACATCTCGAGCCTGGAGGACCCCGGTTCTCTCGAAGGGATCCGTCGAGCGCTCGACCCCTAAGCGCCTCATAAGTTCCCCCTTTCGATGCAGCACACCCGTCTGAGCGATCTCGTTCCGTGATCGTTCAAAAGCATTCCGGCTCGATCCATTCGCGGCCCCTTGGGGGTTGGTTCCGTCGGGATCCCGGGGGCATACGCTCTTCGTGAAACACTGTGGGCGCCCCAGCTCTTTCGAAGGAGCCTCGAAAGGAGTTCGGGGGTGGACGGGCGCTGTCGTCGACGTGGCGATCGTCGCCTCGGACGTGGCGCCGGAACTCGCACGTGGGGCGAAACGCGTGAGCGCGATCATCCTGGTGGACGACCATGCGGTCGTGCGGGCGGTGTGCGTCTCCTGCTGGAGTCGCAGCCAGGTATCTCGGCCGTGGCCGAAGCATCGTCTGCCGAGGAGCCGCGTCTGCGCCTCGACCAGGACCCCGAGCTGATCATCACCGACCTCGCGCGGATCCCGTCCGCTTCGCTCCTAGGCGCAGCGAGGAGCGATGAGGGGATCGGGCCGTCGACTCCTGACGCGACCGTAGACTGCGGCTCACGATGCGAGTGGCGGTCTGTCAGATGCGGTCCGTAGACGACATCTCGATGAATCTCACTGCCGCGAAGACACTCCTGGAAGAGGCTGCCGAGAGCGGAGCCGACATCGCCGTGCTCCCGGAGTTCTTCTCCTGCCTCGGATCGGAGTCTCGAGCCCGAGAGACGGCGGAGCCGCTTCCCGCGGGAGCGGCATCGGCGATGCTGTCCCGGGTGGCTCGAGGGCGGCAGATGTGGATCGTAGGCGGAAGCATCTACGAACGGGATGACGGCCGGATCTACAACACCGCTCCGCTCTTCGATCGGAGCGGTGGACTCGTCGCTCGGTACCGCAAGATCCACCTGTTCGACGTCGACCTCGACGGCCAGCCGCCCTTCCGGGAATCGGCGACGTTCACTCCGGGTACCGAGCTCGTCACCCATCCGGTCGAGGACATGCGGATCGGATTGTCCATCTGCTACGACCTCCGGTTCCCCGAGCTGTTCCGTGGGCTGATGGCGCTCGGCACCGAGCTGATCGCGATCCCGGCACAGTTCCAACATCTGACGGGGGTCGCGCACTGGGAGTTGCTCCTGCGGGCGCGTGCGATCGAGAACCAGTGCTTCGTGGCCGCGGCGGCGCAGTGGGGTGAGTTCGGGTCGGTGGAGGACTCCCGACGTTCCTACGGTCACTCGATGATCGTGGGACCGTGGGGGGACGTCTTGGTCCGCGCCCCGGAGGAAGGATCCGGCGTGTGGACCGCCGAGCTGGACCTCGCTGAGCTCAGGCGGGTACGGAACGTGCTCCCCGCGCTCGAGCATCGGCGGCTGGGTCTCATCTGCTGATGCGTCGGGAGCTGCCCGGCGGCTACCAGCTCGACGACGATCGCGGCCGCGTGGACATCGATCGGGTCCACCGGTACC
>JALZDC010000437.1 GCA_030862755.1 Actinomycetota bacterium | reverse complement strand
GCCATGCGCACCGCCTCGCCCCCCGCGACGTGCAGCGGTGCCAGGGGTGGCCGACGCTCGATATGCGCTGTTCGCGCCATGCAGCGATGGTAGCCGACGCCGACGTCGGGGAGACCGGCCGATAGGCTCCCCGCCATGAGGATCGTTCGTCTTTTGCTCCTCGCCCTCGTCTCGCTCCTCGCCGCCTGCCAGGGAGACGAGTCGCCTCCCACGGCCTGCACCGACCCGGTCGCCGCGACGACGGTCGAGCTTGCCGACTTCGCGTTCCGGCCTCGCTGCCTCTCTGCCGACGCGGGGGCGACGATCACGCTCGATAACACGGGCGACGCGCTGCACACGTTCACCGTGACTGGCACCAACGTGGACTTCGACGTGGACGCCGGAACATCGTTCGAGGCGAGCCTGTCGGGCGTGGAGCCCGGCACCTACGCCGTGACCTGCACGCTCCACCCACAGATGGATGCGAACCTGACGGTGGGATGAGGGCAGGTCAGAACCCCAGGCGCTCCAGCGCCTTCGGATCTCGCTGCCACTCCTTCACGACCTTCACCCGAAGATCGAGGAAGATCCTGGTACCCAACGCCAGCTCCATCTCCTCGCGGGCCCGCGACCCGATCGTGCGAAGCGTCTGCCCGCCCTTGCCGATGACGATCCCCTTCTGTGAATCGCGCTCCACGATCAGGGACGCGTGGACCTTCGTGAGCCCCTCGTCGATGTCGACCTCTTCGATCATGACGGTTATGGAGTGAGGCAGCTCCTGCCGCGTGACCTGGAGCGCCTTCTCTCGGATCATCTCCGCGAGCCTCGTCTCGAAGGGCTGGTCCGAGATCGTCTCCTCCGGGTAGAGCGCCGGCCCATCCGGGAGTAGGCCGAGGACCAGGTCCCGGAGCATCCCGATCCCCTTCCCCGCCTTGGCTGACACCGGGACGATCTCGTCGTAGTCGCCGATCTCGGCGGCCGCGGCCAGCTGGGGCACGACCCCGTGCTTGGCGATAGCGTCGATCTTGTTCACCACGGCGATCTTCGGGCACGCGTGCGGATCCACGCGGCGGTCGTAGACGAACGCGTCGCCGCGCCCGATGCCCGAGGCCGCGTCCACCACGTGCAGGATCACATCCACCCCTTCGACGGCGTTGCCGACGACGTCGTTGAGCCGGACCCCGAGCTCCGTTCGAGGCTTGTGGAATCCGGGGGTGTCGGTGAAGACGGCCTGCGCGTCTTCCGTCGTCAGCACCGCGTGCAGGCCCCGACGCGTCGTCTGCGGCTTGTCCGAGACGATCGAGACCTTGTGACCGACCAGTGCGTTCACCAACGTCGACTTGCCCACGTTGGGACGGCCCACCACGGCGACGAGACCGGATCGCGAGATCACTCGAGGTCGTCCGGCCCGAAGGCATGTGGCAGCAGGTCCCCGAGACGCCACCGCGCGCGAACGCCGTCGGCTCCCTCCGCCACCACGGGCGTGTCGGCTTCGCCGAACTCCCACAGGACCTGACGGCAGCCGCCGCACGGTGGGGTCGGCGTGTCCCCCTCGGTCGCTACCGCGACGGCGACGATCCGGTGCTGCCCGGATACGATCATGGCGCCGACGGCATTCCGCTCGGCGCACACCGAGAGCGGGTAGCTCGCGTTCTCGATGTTCACCCCAGTGCGGATCCGCCCGTCTTCGTTCAGCACCACCGCTCCGACGCGGAAGTTGCTGTACGGGGCGTACGCACGAGCCAACATCCCTCGCGCGCTCTTCAGCATCGGCTCCAGCGCGGCTTCGACATCGATCGGGACGCGGTCGTCACTCACCGGAAGGCTCCGGCGCCTCGCCGTTCTCATCCGTCCTGGTGATCAACACGCTCGCGATCCGCCGCCCCTGGATCTTGTCGGCTTTGAGGTTCAACCCGCGGAACGAAACGTCCTCGCCCTTCTCGGGCATGCGGCCGAGAAGGTCAAGCATCAGGCCCGCGACCGTGTCCCATTCCTCGTCCGGCAGCTCGGTCCTGAGCAGCTCGTTCACGTCGTCGATGGAGGCCTTCCCGGAGACGCGGTAGACGCCGTCGCCCAGCTGAAGCACCTCGGGCTCCTCCAGGTCGTACTCGTCGGCGATCTCCCCGACCAGCTCCTCGAGCAGATCCTCCAGCGCCACGATGCCTGTCACCGATCCGTGCTCGTCGTAGACGAGGGCCTGATGGAACTTCTCGCGCTGCATCTCCTTCAGGAGCTCGGCGACACGCTTGGTCTCCGGTACGTAGCGAGCCTTCCTGATGATGTCGGAGAGCGGCATGTCCTTCTTGCCCTGATGCAGGGCTTTCAGGACGTCCTTCGCGAAGACGACGCCCTTCACGTCGTCGAGCGACTCGTGGAAGACCGGGATCCGAGAATACCCGTGCGAAAGCACCAAAGCCTGGACGTCACGAAGGGTCTTGTCATCCTCGATGGCGACGATGTCCGGGCGGGGCACCATGACCTCGCGCACGATCGTGTCGCCGAACTCGAAGATCGAGTGGATCAGCTCCTTCTCGCCCTCGTCGATCGAGCCCTCCTCGGAGCCGACCTCGGCCATCGACCGGATCTCCTCCTCGGAGACGAACGGACCCTGCTTCAGTCCCTTCCCGGGAAGCAGCACGTTGGCCAGCCCGATCAGGATCCGGGTCGGTGCGGCGAGGACGCGGCCGAGGAACCGGACGATCGGCGAGAGCGTCAGCGCGACGCGGTCCGCGTGCAGGACGGCGAACGTCTTGGCCATCGCCTCGACGAACACGAAGTACAGGAGCGTGAACAGGAAAGACGCGAGCGTCACCCACGTGGTGCCGAACTCGCGCTCCGCGAGGATCGCTACGAGGATCGCGGAACCGTTCTGGACGAACATCACGGCGAGGTACACGGCGTTCAGGTAGCGAGGCGGGTCCGACTCGATCTTGACCAGCGTTTCCGCGTTCCTCCTGCCCTCCTCCTCGAGCGCCAGCGCACGGACGCGGGACGTCCGGGTGAGCGAGGCCTCGGCCGCGGCGAGCACGGACCCGAAGAGGACGAGTGCAGCGGCGAGCCCCCACCACCAGATCACGGCGCGCGCACCCCGCTATACCGTTCCTGCCGCTCCCACATGCGGGCACGCGCGCCGTCGTCCTGGTGGTCGTAACCGAGGAGATGCAGGGTGCCGTGGACCAGCAGGAGCCGGAGCTCCGCATCGGGGTCGTCCGGGTTGTTCCGCGCTGCCTCGGCGGGCGCGACGACGACGTCGCCAAGGAGACGGCGGAGGCCTTCTCCTGCTGTGGCCTCGTCGGCGTCGTCCAGCGGAAAGGACATGACGTCGGTGGGACCCGGCTCGTCCATGAACCGCTCGTGGAGCCCCGCCATCTCCGCTCGGTCGACGAAGGAGACAGACAGCTCCGCTCTCTCGATGCCCTCCCCCCGCAGCGTGTCACGCGCGAGCTCGCGCAGCCCCTCTTCGTCCACCGGCCGATCTTGCCGGTTGGAGATCAGGATCCTGGGCCAGGCGCCGTCCGGCACGTCGCCGGTCGGATCGCCTGCGCCCGGTTGGCCATCGTCATCCATCGTTCGTTACCCCGAGGCGCTGCTGACCGTAGCGGTCGTACGCCTCGACGATCTCCTGGACGATCTTGTGGCGAACGACGTCGCGGCCACCCAGCCGGCAGAACGAGATCCCCCGGATCCCGGAGAGGATCTCCTCGATCACGAGCAACCCCGATGTCTGCCCGCCCGCCAGGTCCACCTGCGTGTCGTCCCCGTTCACGACGGCCTTCGAACCGAACCCGATCCTCGTGAGGAACATCTTCATCTGCTCGGGGGTCGTGTTCTGTGCCTCGTCGAGGATGATGAACGCGTCGTTCAGCGTCCTGCCACGCATGAAGGCGAGGGGCGCAACCTCCACGGTTCCTCGCTCCATCAGCCGCGAGAGGCTCTCGCCGCCGGTCATCTCGAACAGGGCGTCGTAGAGCGGACGCATGTACGGATCGATCTTCTCGTAGAGGGTCCCCGGCAGGAATCCGAGCCGCTCTCCCGCCTCGACGGCGGGTCGCGTGAGGATCAGCCTCGAGACCTGACGATCGTGAAGCGCCCGGACCGCGGTTGCGACGGCGAGGTAGGTCTTGCCGGTGCCCGCCGGGCCGATCGCGAAGGTCAGGGTGGAACCCCGCATCGCATCGACGAACCGCTTCTGCCCGACCGTCTTCGGTGCCACCGAGGTGCCTCGCGCCGTGAGGAGCGTGTCGCCGAGCACCTCGCTCGGACGGATCGGCTCGACGTCGCCGCCGTCCGACACACCTTTGATCAGCTCGATCGTCTGGCCCACGGCGGAGTCCGAGAGGTTGAGCCCCTTCTCGAGGAGCGCCAGCAGCTCTTCGAACAGCCTGGCCAGCTGCTCGGCCTCGTGATCCGGCCCGGTGATCGTGATCTCGTTGCCCCGGACGAGGATGTCGGACGAGAACGCGGCTTCGATCAGCTTCAGGAACGCGTCCTGCTGACCCAGGAGCGCCACCATCGACTGGTGGCCGGGGACGAGGATCTTCACTTGCGTGGTGGCGGCTGCCACGTGTCGCGCTCTCGGGGGTGACCCCGTTCCTCCCATTGTCGAGAACGGGACCCTTCGGGTCCCGTGGCGCCATCCTACCGCGTTACCCCGGGGGCCACGTCATCGGCCGCCCGCCCAGCAGGTGGAAATGCAGGTGGAACACACTCTGGCCGGCGTCGGGCCCCACGTTCGTGACGAGGCGCCATCCGGACTCGGCGATGCCCTCGGTGTGGGCGAGGTGCGTGGCCGCTTGCGCCACGTCCGCCAGCAGGCCGCCGTGACCGTCGTCGATCTCGTCGATGGACCTGATGTGCTCCTTGGGGATGATCAGGATGTGGGTGGGCGCCTGGGGGTCGGTATCGCGGAACGCGACCAGCCGATCCGACTCCCGCACGATCTCCGCAGGGATCTCCCGCGCTGCGATCCTGCAGAAGAGACACGAGGTATCCGCCACGATCTCCGAGCCTATCGCCCGCGACTGGATCAGGAACGGAACTCGGGCCGCCGCAGCTCGCGCGGCGCACCGTTCCCCCCTGCCGGCTCGTCTCGCAGCTGGGCGAGCCGCTCCAACAACGAGCGCTCCTCCCTGGAGAGGTCGCGCGGCGTGACGACATGCACGGTTACGAAGAGGTCACCGCGTCCGCGCCGCTGCAGGTGCGGCACACCCTTGCCCTTCAGCCGCAGGACCGTCCCCGACTCGGTCCCGGCATCGATCCGGAGACGCTCGGGTCCCTCGAGCGTCTCGATCTCGATCTCTCCGCCGAGCGTCGCATGTGTGATCGAGACGTCCAGGACGCCGTAGAGGTCGTGTCCTTGCCGTTCGAACGCGTCCGACGGCTCGACCTCCACCCCGACGATCAGATCGCCCGGCGGGCCGCCGGCCACGCCCGCGTTGCCCTGGCCCGCCACGCGAAGGTCCATCCCTTCCAGAACGCCTGCGGGAACATCGAAGGCGACGGTGCCCGGGGCGCGTACGCGAGCTTCCCCCATGCACTCCTGGCACGGGTCGGGGATCTCCTCTCCCGTGCCGCTACATGCCACGCACGGCATCGCCGTCATCACGGTCCCGAAGATGCTCCGCCGGACGCTCTGGACCTCTCCGGCGCCACCGCAGCTTCTGCACGCGATCGGGGACGTGCCGGGTTCCGCCCCGCTGCCGCTGCATCGTGGACAGCTCGCCAGACGCTCGACCTCGATCTCCTCCTGCGCGCCGAAGATCGACTCCCGGAAGGAGAGACGCACACGGGTACGGAGGTCCTCGCCGCGGCGGATCCTCGACCGAGGTCCCCTCGACCGCCCACCGAAGCCGCCCCCGAAGAACATGTCGAAGAGGTCCTGGATGTCGGTGAAGGGGACGCCCTGCGGCCCCGCGGAGCCGAACTCGTCGTAGCGCTGGCGCTTCGCGGGATCGGAGAGGATCTCGTAGGCCCCCGTGATCTCCTTGAACCGCTCCTGGTCGACCGGGTCGCCGTTCACGTCCGGGTGCAGCGTGCGCGCCAACCTCCGGTAGGCGGCCTTGATCTCTGCAGGCGCTGCATCCCGCCGGACGCCGAGGATCTCGTACAGGTCTCGGACCGCAGCCATCCCTACCCCTCGTGCTCCGTGGCGATCTCCGAGAGGCGCTTGGCCACGGCGCGGACGGACGCCATCGCGGACAGGTAGTCCATCCGGGTCGGTCCCACCACACCGATCGTCCCCAGCGTCGCTTCGCCGGCCCTGAACGGCGCCGTGACGATCGAGGCCTCCCACTCGCCGGTCGTTGGATGCTCGGCGCCGATCGTGACCCACACGTCCTCTCGATCCGCCGTCACGTCCTGGAGGACCTGGAGCATCTCCTGCTCACGCTCGAGGGTCTCGACGAGACGACGGAGCGTCTGGCGGCGCCACGACTGCGCCTCGTCGGTCAGGTTTGAGACACCGCCGACGACCATGTGCGCGGCTCCCTCACCCTGGGTCGCCGTGCGGAGCGTCTCGGCGACGTGCAGGAGCAGATCGTGGTCGGACTTGGACGCCTCCGCCGCAAGCTTCAACAGGCTGGCCTGTGCCTCGACGTAGGTCAGCCCTCGCAGCGACTGGAGCCGGTCGTCCATCGAACGAAGCATCTCGACGTCCAGCGCCTCGGGACGATCGATCACCCGCTTGTCGACGCGCCCGTGCTGACCGACGGCCAGGATCATCACGGTGGGACCCATGTCGATCAGCTCGAGACGGATGATCTGCTCTTCGGCGGCGCCGGGCGGAACTGCGAGACCCGCGTACTGCGTGAGCCTGCTGAGCAACTGGACGGATCCCTTGAGGACCTCCTCCAGGTCGAGGATGGCTTCGGCGAAGTAACCGGCGATGGCCCGGCGGTCCGCGTCCCGGAGGCGAGCTCCTTGGGGCTGCGTGTCCACGTAATGGCGGTATCCCATGTCGGTGGGGATGCGACCCGCGCTCGTGTGCGGGTGACTCAGGAACCCCAGCTCCTCGAGCGCGGCCATCTCGTTGCGGATCGTGGCGCTCGAGACGCCCAGGCCGGAACTCTCGGCGATCGTCTCGGAGCCCACGGGCTCCCCCGAGCGGACGTATTCCTCGACCACCGCGTTCAGGACCGCCGCTTTGCGGAGACCGAGCTCGTGGTGCTGTTCCGCCATGGCTCTCATGCTACTGGCACTCTCGGTCGCCGAGTGCTAGGCGGCGGTCAGCACCAGTCCACGGCGTTGAGCGAATCCAGGAGCTGGTCCGTCGCCGTTTGCGTGTCGCCGCCACCCCGCGCCACCTGCTGATAGGACTCGATCGCGGCGACCACGTCGTCCACCACGTCCGCGCGGTCCTCCTCCCCCAGCCCCCGCAGAGCGTCGGCATCTCCGGTCAGCGCATCGGCGGCTCGTCCCAGCGCTTCCACCCTGAGCAGCTGGACGTCAACGAGATTCCGACAGACCTTCCTGGCCGGCTCGGCGATCGGGGACGTCGGTGAGGACGTTGGGCTCGGGGAAATGGCGTCGTCGCCACCGAGCACCTGCGCGAGGACGATAACGGCGCCGATCGCCAGGATCGCGCCCGCGAGGATCGGCACGGGGACGCCCGGGCGCGAGATCCCCCGGCGGTCCCTCCCGTGCGGCGTCCCGCAGTTCGGGCAGGTCCAGGCGCGCGTGCCCGGACGCGTATGGAACCGCTCGCTGCAGACCGTGCATCGCACGAAGCTCCAAGTGGCGGCGCAGACGATGCATCGATAGCCGTCCGCGTCGGGGTCGATCTCCTGGCGCGTCTGGCACTGGGGACAGGTGATCTGGGCCATGGGCGGCTCATGCTACCCCTCCGGCTCGCCCCGACCTGGCCAGGAGCACCCTCGCCCCCGCGGCGACCGCCAGGACCGCCGCGATCCCGAGGAACGTTGCGGCCAGGCTCATCTGGGGACCGAACCCGGGCGGCGGGGGATCGCAGAGACCCCGGAGCGTGGCTTCCAACCGCGCCTCGAGATCCGGCGCGGTGCCGGCCCGGTTCCGCAACTGGAACGGATCTGCGTCCAGGTCGTAGAGTTCTCGCTCCCCGGTCTCGTAGGAGGCGTAGAGGTACCGCGCCGTCCGCAGGGCGCAGTACGTGGGGACCGGGTTGGTGCCGCGGAGATGCTCGATCAGGACCGCGCGGCGCCACTCCCCTCCTTGTCCCGCGAGCAGCGGGAGCAGGCTCTTCCCGTCGGCGTTCGGAGGCTCCACGCCCGCCGCCTCCGCGATCGTCGGCGCGACGTCGATGTTGGCGACCAGGTGACCGTCCGTCCGAGCGCCCTCACCGACGACCCCGTCGGCGCGCACGACCAGCGGGATCCGGATCGCCTCCTCGTAGGGCACCTCCTTCTTGATCCATCGGTGCTCACCCCACAGGAGCCCGTTGTCGGACGTGTAAATCACGAGCGCGTCGTCCAACCGGCCGGTGTCCTCCATGGCCCCGAGCAGCCGGCCCACCGTCCGGTCGACCGCCTGCAGCGACCGGTACTGGTTCACCCGTAGGGTGTCGACGTACTGGGTACGGTCCGGCCCCACCCGAGGAAACACCCGCACGTACCCCGGCTTGTCGGAGCGGTCCACTTCGTTGAAGGACGGAGGTCTCCACACGGGCAGGTCGCCGAACCGTCCCTCGTCGACCGGCGACGGGATCGCAGGGGCATGGGGCGCCGCCGGGGCGAAGATCGCGAGCAGCGGCCCCTCGCTTCCACGGATGAAATCCTCGGTCTGATCGGCCAGGACGTCGGTCGAGTAGTCGCCGGGCGCGAGACCGTACCGGCGCACGGTCCCGTCGATCGTGAGCCCGTAGTCGAAGTACTCCGCGTGCACGAATGCGACCCATCGATCCCAGCCCGGTGGCACGTAGCCCGACAACGCGTCGGACTGGTAGGAGTCGAGGTACTTCCCGAAGAACCCCGTGCGGTACCCGGCGTCGTCGAGCTGGGTCGCGATCGTCGTCGTGTCGTCGAAGGACTTGAAGCCGCCGTGCGGGGGAGCCTGGCGGTACACGCCCGTCGTATGCGGATACGCCCCGGTCAGGATCGAGGCCCGGCTGGGACAGCAGAGCGAGCTCGTGGTGAACGATTCCTCGAAGGTGACGCCGGGCTCCACCAGGGATCTCTGCACTTCGGGCATCGCCCACAGGGTGTCCCATCGCTGGTCGTCCGTGACGATCAGCAGGATCGACGGGGGATCCTCCGGCTCATCCTGCGAAGCCGCCGGGGGCGCCAGGGATACCGACACGGCCAGGACCGTCAGGCAGCCGAACGCGAGGCGGCGTGCCTTCCTCCCGTTCGAGAGCGGGCCAGGGAGCATGGAAGAGGACGGGGAAGCGCTGGCGCCCTGCATCGCGCCGGAGCGTACCCCCTCGCGGTTCTCGAAGAGGAAACGGATCTCGAGTGACAACCGTTCCGGGCTCTCAGGCGTCCTACGATCGGTGACGGGTGACGATCGCGAGAAGGGAAGCGCGACTGGATGAAGCCGAGATCCGCGGGTTCCTGGTGCGCGACTATCCGCGCCTGGTGAACGCCGTGGCCCTTGCGTCCGGGAGCTATCCCGCGGCGGAAGACGCCGTGCAGGAGGCGCTGGTTCGAGCATGGATGCGATCCGAACGAGGCGAAAGGGTGGAATCGCTCCCCGCGTGGGTGGCGGCCGTGGCCCTCAATCAGACCCGGAGCAACTGGCGGCGTGCGATGGCAGAGCGCCGCGCCCGGCGGCGGTCGCCCGAGCGATCGGGTTCGGCCGCATCAGCCCCGAACGAGGAGCACCTCGACGTGGCGAGAGCGCTCGAGATGCTCCCCCGGCGACAGCGGGAGGTGGCCGTCCTTCGGTACCTGCTCGAGATGAGCACCGCCGAGGTCGCAGCGACGCTGGGGATCACGGAGGGGACCGTGAAGAGCTCGCTCTCGCGAGCGAGGGCGCATCTCGTGGAGGCGCTCACCGTGCATGACACCGAGGTGGTGAACGATGCCGAAGGTCGATGACGAGCTGACGCGCAGGTTCCATCGGGCCGAGCGCCCGGTGGACGGCGACAACTTGTTCGATGGGTTGGAAGGTCGGCGCTCGCACCGCGAACGGGTGCGGAAGGTGCAGGCGGGATTTCTGGCGTTCGCGGTGCTTGCCGCGACCTCCGGTGGGTTCGTGGCGCTCCGCCGGGCTTTCGACACCGGCGAGCGGAAAGTCGGCGACGAGCAGACACCCTCTCCGTTCGCGAATGGTGAGATCGTCTTCTCCGCGGAGGGCGGAGACGGCTACATCCACCTCTACGCGATGCAGCCTGACGGATCAGGGCTTCGGCAGATCACCGATTTCGGCACGAACGACACCGACCCCGCGGTCTCACCCGACGGCCGCACGATCGGGTTCATGCACCAGCTCGAAGACGTTAGCCCGGCGATCGCCACGATCCCGATCGACGGAGGAACTGTGACGTGGCTCACCGATCCCGAACTGCCCGTGACCCACGGACCATCCTGGTCGCCGGACGGAACGCGGATCGTTTTCGCGGCGGAGGACGAGCAGATGCGGCGGATCTACGTCATGGATGCGGACGGGTCCGACCTCCAACCGATCACGGGAGAGGATGTCATCTGGCCGGAGGATCCGGCGTGGTCACCGGACGGAACGCGGATCGCTTTCGCCGCGAGCCCCTCAGCTTCCCGCGAGCCCGGACAGCCGAGCAGGGACATCTACACGACCGATCCTCAGGGGCGGGAACGCCTGAACGTGACGAACTCGTCCGGCGCGCTCGCGGATGAGTTCGGACCCGCATGGTCGCCGGACGGCATGAAGATCGCATTCCTGAAGCCGGGCGCTGAGGGGGACGAGTTGTGGACGATCGCCTCCGACGGCACGGACGAGACCCTCGTCGCCACGGCGGTTGAGGCATCGCTCGAACCCGATCTCGCCTGGGCGCCGGACGGGACGGCGCTGCTCGTCTCCGACGGCGATTGGATCTACCGGGTGGATCCCACTTCGGGGGGCGACCCTCGCGCCAACTTCGTGCAGTTGGTCATGGGCGTGTCCCCCTCATGGCAGCCGCTGACGACCGGCTCCGAGCCGTCACAGCCTGTTAGCCCCGAGCCCAGCCTGTCGGCGACCCCCGAACCGGCGGGCGAGGATATCGGCCTCAGCTTCCCCCTCTGCAACATCGAGCGCCTTGGCGGGATCGACTGGTACGGCGACGGCACGTCGGGATCTGCGTGGACCGGAGCCCGCCTGGACGCTGACGGTCGCTGTCCCTCGGACCTCGATGGCAAGTACATCGTGGCCGCCGACCTCGACGGTGACGGCAAGGCCGAGGCCGGGGGCATGGGCTTCATCGACTCGTGCCTGTTCTGCCAGCCGTTCGCCGCGACCGACCTGAGTGGCGACGGCGTCCTGGAGCTGGTCGTTCTGGAAGAGTCGTCGAGCACTCCTTCGTACTCCATCTACGAGGTGTCGATGCCGACGTCGGAACGCTCGCCCGGCATCTACTCGCTTTTCGTCGCACCGCCCGGCGCTCCTCGATCCAACCTGCCGGCGAACGAACCGATCCGGTTCTCCGTGGGAGGCGACGAAGGCTTCTCAGGAGGCCTGCGCTGCGAGAACTACCCGGAGGATCCGGTCCTCGTCTACACCTGGGTCTTCGGAGAGGTGGACGCCGAGACTGACCTCGAGGCGCACGAGACACGCCTAACCCTCGGCGAGGACGGCATCTTCCATGTCCTCGATACGAACGATTTCAGCATCGGACGGGACGAGCCAACGAACATCTCCACGAGTCCCGCCTGCGGCGTCGACTTCCACCCGGCGGCCTAAGCCGTCAGACCCAGGACGAGCTCGTTCAGGAGGAGCATGCCGCGCTCGGTCGGGACGAGGTGTCCGTCGTTCCGGACGAGCAGGCCGCTCTCCAGGAACGGAGCGGCGCGGCCGTCCTCGACCCAGCTCACCGGGATGCCTCGGAGGATCCGGAGCCGCAGGAACACCTCCTCCAGGTACGCGTCGGCCGGCCCCAGCTCCTCGGACCCTCCCACGGGCAGCTCGCCGCGTTCGACCATCGCCAGGTACTCCTGGGGCGGCCGCACGTTCCACCAGCGTCTGCCCTCGCGGTACCCGTGCGCCCCCGCGCCGAGGCCGACGTATTGGCGACGTTCCCAGTACCCGAGGTTGTGGCGGCACTCGTACCCGGGCTTCGCCCAGTTCGAGACCTCGTAGTGGCCGTAGCCCGCGTCGCCGAGCAGCCGACACGCCGCTTCGAACATGTCGGCCTGGAGGTCGGTATCCGGCGCAGGCACCTCGCCGTGCGCCACCCGGCGGCCGAGCGCTGTCGCTGGCTCGATGGTGAGCGCGTACG
>JALZDC010000433.1 GCA_030862755.1 Actinomycetota bacterium | reverse complement strand
ACGTCCTCGTAGCTCATGTAGCCGAATGCTCCGCCGATCGAGGGGTGCACCTCTGAGATCAGCCTATGCATCGCCTGCGCGACGCGCCGATACGTGGGGTGCCCCTGTGGCTGCGAGCGCAGCTCCGTCAGGTGCATCGCCTCGCGCGCCGTCATCTGCATCACGAAGCGGATCCTGAAGGCCATCGGCACCGCGTACTGCGCGGCGTCTCCGAAGCCGGCATCGATGAGCTCCCGCTCCATCCCGCGCCCGAAATCCATCACACGATCCCACCGATCACGCAGGCCGGCTTCATCGATCTCCGGAGGGACCGCTTGGCCGTGCTCGCTGGTGAGACGCTGCCATTCGATCGTAAGCGGACGGTGGCGCTGCAGGTCCCGGAACACGCCGTAGTCGCAGAGCACGTCGAATCGATATCCCGTGCGCTCCCACGCCCGCCCCGGCTTGTGCCGCCGGTTCGACCGCTCACCGACGCTCGCGCGCAACAGCTCCTCACGTTCGTTCGGCGACATCTCGCGAACCCGGCGAAGGAGCTGGTCATCGGGCAGATCGGTGCTCGCGTACAGAACCGCGGCCGCGACCTTCACCTCGCCCTCGGGATCGAAGTCCCCGAGTGTGACCTCGTCCCGCGGCTCGGGCGTCGCGTCCCCGGCGAGCTTCGCCGCCAGTTCCTCGATGCCCGCCTGCGTCTCCCGCCAGTACCGAGCCCACGCGACGCCTCTGTCCTCCACGTCCACGCGTTTGAGGAACGCTGGGACGACCTTCCGGAGCTCCTCGAGCATCAGGGCCCCGTACTCGCGCATCTCTGCGAGCGGATGGACCGAAAGGCGCATCAGCAGCTGCTCGTACGACTGCGCGGTCGCGTAGATCCCCACGTTCGACCGGGTTCCGGCCGGCAGGCACACCCTCAGCGTGTCGCACGTCTTGGCGGTGATCGTCGAGCGGTAGACGAAGTCCGAATCGCTCGCGCCCTGGGGGAAGCGGCGCTCGTACCACGCGTACATGGGCTCGAACATCTCGCCGTACAGGCCGAAGACCTCGTCGAGGTATCTCCGGTACCTGTGTCCCAGGTCCGATTCCTCAAGCTCCGGCGGGACCGTCGCCCGCCAGCGGCCACCGGGCATGTCGTCGTATCGCATGTAGCGCGTCGATTGCTCGAGGTATGCGGCCAGCCGCCCCCATTCCAGGGCCTTCGCCAGCAACTGTGACGCCTGCTCGCATGCGAGGTGCACGCCGCCTAGCTGGGCGACGGAGTCGTCGCCGTACTCCACGAACACCCTGTCGTAGAGCTTCTCCGCGCGCTCGACCCCGACGTTCGTCATCTCGCCGCTCTCGTCGACGTCCTGGGCGAACTCGTCGAGGAACAGGCGGCGGAGCGACTTGGTCGTGCGCGAATAGCGCGCGAACAGCGCGCCCTTCACGACCTCAGGCAGATTCACCAGCGCGAAGACCGGACCGTCGAGGTTGGTGAAATGCCGCGCTAGCACCTCACGCTGGTCCTCGGTGAATCCCTCGGTCGCGAACCAGAGCGTCACGGCGAGGGTGACGGCGATCCGGTCGGCGACGGCGACGGCGGGGCCCCCTGATGCAGCACGATCACCGTCCCAGGATCGACCTGGGAGCCCGCCGGCGTGTCCTGCTGGGCGACGTTGACGGGGTTCGGGCACTCCGGCCGCGGCAGGACGGCGTCCTCGAGCTCGGCAACGAGCCCGAGCCCCTCGAGCTGCGCCTTCGCGCTCGCGTAGCTCCGGCAGGTCACGTCCGGCACGATCACCACGGACGGTCCGGCCGAGACCACCACGTGCACCGGCGTATCCCTCGGCACCTGCTCGCCGGCCGGAGGATCCTGGCTGATGATCTCGCCCTCCGGGATCTCCTGGTCGTTCCGCCGCGTTTGCTCGCCAAGCACCAGGTTGGCGGCCTCCAGCTCGGCCTGGGCGTCTTCGATCCTTCCCCCGATCAGGGAGGGCACCACGAAGAGCCGAGGTGGCGCAGAGACCCAGATGTCGACCTCGCTTCCCGTCTGCACCTGCCGGTCCGGCAGCGGGTTCTGCTCCACGATCTGCCCGGGTGGGACCGTATCGGTCCGGCGGATCTTCCGCTCGCCGACGCTCAGTCCCTGCGCCTCGAGCAGCTCCTCCGCCTCGGATTCCGTGCGGCCGATCAGGGTGGGCACGGCGACGAGGTCTCCGCCGCCGTCGTCGGTGAGCATCGTGACGACGAGATACGCCCCTGCTGCGAGAAGGGCCATGATCAAGATCGCGAGCAGCGCCGCGACCCATGCCTTCCGCGAGCCCCCGGGCTCGTCCTGTTGGGGCGGGAGCACCGACGTCGGCTGGGGGCGGGAGATCACCTGGGTCGCCTCGCCGCTGGCCGGCAGGAGAGGCGTCGCCATCACCTGGCCGCCGGTTCGCGCCCGCTCCAGGTCGTCGGCGAACTCCTTGCCGGTCTGGTAGCGGTTCGCGGGGTTCTTCGACAGGGCCCGCATCACGACGGCGTCCAGCTCGGGTGGCACTCCCGGGTTGGCCGACGACGGGGCCTCGGGAGTGGCGTTCACCTGCTTGTACGCGATCGCCATCGGGGAGTCGCCCGTGAACGGAGGTCGCCCGCTCAACATCTCGTAGAGGACGACACCGAGCGAGTAGATGTCCGTTCTCGCGTCGACGGAGTGTCCTTGCGCCTGCTCGGGCGAGAGATACGAGGCCGTTCCCATCACGGCGGAGGTCTGTGGCGCGGTCTCGGGCCCGCTGATCAAACGCGCGATGCCGAAGTCCATCACCAGCACCTTGCCGTCCCGCGTGATCATGATGTTCGCGGGCTTGATGTCCCGATGGATCACGCCCTGCGCGTGCGCGGCCGCGAGCGCCTCGGCGACCTCTTCGGCGATCTTCGCCGCCTGCATGGGCGGCAACGTCTTCCCGGACTCGAGGAAGTCGGCGAGCGTTCGCCCTTCGATCAGGTGCATCACGATGTACGGCGTGTCACCGTCCGTTCCCGAGTCGTAGACCGACACGATCCCCGGGTGGTTCAGCCTGGCCGCCGCCTGCGCCTCCCGCCGGAAGCGGTCGACGAAGCTCGCGTCCCGCGCGAACTGCGGCAGGAGGGTTTTGATCGCGACGGTGCGGTTGAGGACCCTGTCGTGGCCTCGCCAGACCTCGGCCATGCCGCCCGCGCCGATCCGCCCTTCCACCTCGTACCGATCGCCGAAGATCTGCTCCATCTCGCCTGTTGGCTCGCCCCTTCCTACCGGAGATATGCCTCGATCAACTGTTTCACGATGGGAGCCGCGACCTGTCCGCCGGTTGCCTCGCTGCCCAGGTTGCCGCCGTCGAGGACGATAACCGAGACCGCGATCCTCGGGACCTCGGCGGGGGCGAACGCGGTGAACCACGCGTTGGGCGGACGGCCCTCGCCGTTGGTGGCGGTGCCGGTCTTGCCGGCGACCTGGATGCCGGGGATCGCGGCCAGATACCCGCTCCCCTCGTTCACGACGGCGATCATCATCCGGGTGAGCGTCGCAGCGGCGCTTCCGGAGATCGCCCGTCCGACGTCGCCCTCACCGAACTCGCGTGCCACCCGCCCCTGGGAATCGCGCACCTCGGTGACGATCCGTGGTTGCGGCACGATCCCGTCGTTCGCCACGGCCGACGCGATCAATGCCATCTGCATCGGGTTCACGAGGTCGTTGTCCAGCCCGATCGCCGAGAAGGCCAGCAGCGGGTCGTTCCTTTCGAAGTACGAGGGCTCCGGGAAGCGCCCGTTCTCGAAGGGCAGCTCGAAACGAACGGGATCCTCGTCGCACGTCGTGCGCTCAGGTGGGATCGTGCCACAGAGGCCGTACGCGCGCGCCTGCGCCGCGAGCCGTTCGGGACCGAGCCGCAGGCCGACCTCCGCGAACGTCACGTTGCACGATTCCTCGAAGGCCTCGATCATCGTGATCTGCGACGAGCCTCCGTTGCAGTGATCGTCGCCGAAGTTCTGGAGCTGCTCGTTCGTGAGCGGCAGTGTGAGCCGGTGCGGGTTCGGCCATGGCCTGTCCGGGCCGAGCCCGTTCTCGAGTGCCGCCGACGCCGTCACGATCTTGAAACTCGAACCGGGGAGGAAGAGTTCCTGGTGCGAGAGGGCCAGGAGCGGTTTGTCGGGATCGGCGTTCAACCGCTTCCAGGCCGCACGGATCTCGGGGTCGCTGCCGCTCGAGAGCTCGCTCGGATCGAACCCAGGGGTCGAGTACAGCGCCAGGATGTCCCCGCTGCGGGGATCCATCGCCACCACGGCGCCTTCGTTGGCGCCCATCGCCGAGCGCGCGACCTCCTGCAAGTTCGGATCGATCGTGACGAAGATGTTGGCGCCTCGTTTCGGCCGGCCCAAGAAGAGGTCGGTGAACGTGGAGATGGCGAGCTCCGGCGCCTCGCCCGACAGGTAGGAGTTCATCGACTGCTCGAGGGCCGAGCGCCCGTAGACCCTCGAATAGAAGCCGGTGATGTACCCGTAGAGATCGCCCTGCGGATACCGCCGCTGGTAGCGGTATCGCGACCCCTCCGGCCCGGGCACGCTCTCCGCGAGCACGAGCCCATCGGCCGTGAGGATCTTGCCCCGCTGGACGTTGTACTCGGCGATCAGCTGACGGCTGAAGTTGGCGGGGTGGTTCTTGATGTCGTCGGCCGCGAAGACCTGGACGTAGGCGAGCTGGCCGAACACGACCGTGAACAGCAGCACGAGCGCGATCCCGAGCCTTCGGATCCGCCGTTCCATCTAGTCGGTCCCCCTCGGCGCGGGCTGCCAGGGGCCCGCGGAGACCCGGACCAGCAGCGCGATCATCACGAAGCTCGCGACCCGGCTGGAGCCCCCATAGGACACCAACGGGAGCGGAACCCCCGTGAGCGGGATGAGCCGCGTGACGCCGGCGGCGATCGTGAACGTCTGCAGGGCGATCGTCGTCGTGAGCCCGGTCGCGAGGAGCCGGCCGAAGGCGTCCTCCCGATCCAGCGCAACCCGGAGACCGCGTCCGATGAGCCCGACGAACAGCAGGAGGATCGCGGCCGTCCCGAGCATCCCCAGCTCCTCGCCGAAGGCCGACAGGATGAAGTCGCTCGCGGGATAGGGGATCAGGTCGGGCGAGCCGCGCCCGAGGCCGGTACCCACCAACCCGCCGGAGGCGAGGGCGAACCAGCTCTGCGCCAGCTGGCCGTAGCCGAAGTCGTTGACCCTGTCCGGTTCCAGCGCGTGCAGCCAGTACCCGACCCGCGCCTGGACGTGTGAGAACGCGAGGTAGCCGATCACCGCTCCGGCCGCGAACAGGGTCCCTCCCACGAGCAGGTAGCCCAGGCGGCCGCTCGCCACCCAGATCATCACGACGAACACACCGAAGAACAGGAGCGAGGCGCCGAGGTCGCGCTCCAAGAACAACACCGCGAGCGATGCGCCCCACGCGAGGATCAGCGGTCCGAGATCCTTGGCCCTGGGGAACCCGAGCCTGCCGACCCCCGCCTCCAGGAGCTCGCGCTTCGCCGATAGGTAGGAGGCGAGGAAGACGACGATGAGGATCTTCCCGAACTCGGCCGGCTGGAAGGTCAACGGGCCGATCCGCGCCCAGAGCCGCGCTCCGTTGACCGCGAAACCGATCCCCGGAACGACCGGCAGCAGCAGGAGGATCAAGCCGAGGAGCCCGATCGTGTACGTGAAGGCATCGAGCTGCCGGTCGTCCCGCACGAGCAGCAGCGTGAGGACGAAGGCCGCGAGCCCGAACAGGAGCCACAGGGCCTGCTCGTCGGCGATGTCTGGCGGCAGGAGCCGGTAGATCATCGCGAGGCCGAGTCCCCCGAGCATCCCCGAGATCGGAAGCAGCACGGGGTCGGCTCGCGGGGCGGTCCACCGTACGACGCCCCATGCCAGGAGATAGGCGCCCGCGAGCGCGAGGCCGTAGACGACGATGTCGGAGGGCACTTCCCCGCGGAGCCCCAGCCCGACCAAGGCGTAGGCGGCGACCGACGCGACGAGGGCCACCAGCAGCAATAGGAACCCGGTTCGCGGCCTTGCCGGACGTGACGCGAGAGCGCTCACTGGCCGCCCCCGCCGGCTCCGGCATCTTGCTGTGCGGCTCTCCGAGCCACGCGTAGGTCCTCAGCCATCTGGTCGATGAGTTTGGCCCCGTCCTCTCGGCTGGGCACCGGGATGCCCTCGTCGAAGTCCGGGTACTGTTCCTCAAGCTCTCGGACCCCCCTCGCGGGAAGATCCTCGTGCACCTCCACGGGGTGACCGAGGTCGTAGCCGAGGATCGTGAGGGGCATGCCCTGGAAGATGGCGACGCTTCCATCGGCGGCCCCGACGTACCACTGACGGTCCAGCCACGAACGGGCACCGAACAGCAACACGATCAAGATCAGGAGCGCCAGGCCGGCGCGGAGCCCCCAGCGCCCGAGCGTGTGCCGGGAAGGTGGGGCGACGCGCCGGCCGTCGGCGGCGGCCTCGCCTTCCTCCCCGATCGCGTCGAGCACGACCACCGAGATGTTGTCGATGCCGCCCGCCCGGTTCGCGGCCTTCACGAGCCGGTCGGCCGCCTGCTGTGGGTCGCCACTGTTCTCGAGGATCGCCTGGATCTGATCCTCCGTCACCATGCCGGTGAGACCGTCGCTGCAGATCACGAGCCGGTCGCCGTCGACCAGTGCGATCGAGTCTTCGTCGACCTCGACCTGCTCGTCAGTGCCGAGGGCGCGCGTGAGGACGTTCTTGTGAGGGTGCACCTCCGCGTCGGCCTCGGTGATCTCGCCCGACTTCACCATCCGGTCGACCAGGGTGTGATCCGTGGTGAGTTGGCGGAGCATGCCGTCGCGGAACAGATACGCTCGCGAGTCACCGACGTGAGCGATCAGGGCGCTGCTCCCATCGATGCGAGCCGCCGTGAGGGTCGTCCCCATCCCGGAGAGCCGTTCGTCCTCGACCGAGCGGTCCCAGACCGCGCGGTTGGCTCGACGGACGTGGTCGGCGAGCGACCCTTCGGTGGCGAGCTCCCCCATCGTCTCCAGGGCCACCTGTGACGCGACCTGCCCGCCGCGGTGGCCGCCCATCCCGTCGGCCACGATGTAGAGGGGTGGGTTCACGAGGATGGAGTCCTCGTTCCGTTCCCGAACGCGGCCGATGTCGGTCGCGGATCCGACCTCGATCCTCACCGGCGCAGCTCCATGATCGTCTGGCCCACGCGAACCTTGTCGCCGGGCTGAAGCATGGCGGGGGCGGCGAGCTTCTGCTCGTTCACGAACGTGCCGTTCGTAGAGCCGAGGTCCTCCACGAACCACGAGTTGTTCCTCGCGAACAGGCGCGCGTGTTGCTGCGAGGCGTACGTATCGTCCAGGCGGAGCTCGCACTCGGGCGCACGGCCGACCGTCATGCTCGCCGAGAGCCGCACCGTCCTCGGCTTCGCGTCGGAACGACCCTGGACGAGGAGGGTCGAGGGGCCGGGAGGGAGCGTGGGAGCCGTGTCGCGGGAGCGTCGGCCTCCGCCTTCCGCGCCGGCCGACGCCTCCGCGACCGAGAGCCCGCGGACGACCCACCGCATCGAGCGCCAGATGAATAGGAACAGCAGGGCGAACAATCCGTACTTCAACGCCGACAAGGCGAACGGTGTGATCGCATCGGCGAGCACGTCAGTTCCCGTGGAACTCGATCACGGTCGTTCCGATCGTGATCTTGTCGCCGTCGGCGAGCTCCCTCGACTGGACCGTCTGCCCGTTGAGACGGGTCCCGTTCGTGGATCCGAGGTCGGTGAGCGTCCAGGTGCCGCCACGGAGCTTGAGCTGAGCATGCTTGCGCGACGCCCCCTTGTCCTTGAGCACGACGTCGCAGTCGGCCAGCCGCCCGATCGTCACCGTGTCGGAGCCGAGGGGGATGGTGCGCTCGCCTCCGTCTTCACGGATCACGACCGACGCTCGTCCACCTCCGCTGGCCTCCTGGTCCTCGCCCTCGACCAGTGTCGCGACGCAGGCGAGATCGCCCTTCTTGAGGTCCTCGTCCACCACGAACTCGACCTCGGGGGGGCCGACGAGGCCCCACCCGCGTTCGGCGGCCGCCTCTCGGATCACCCGCCTCAGCTCGGAGAGGATCGCGTCCTCTGCCTGCTCGTAGCGAGCGGCGTCCTCGGGCGAGAGGGAGAGCTGGAACCGGTTCGGCGCCCAGACCTCTGAGACGCCGACGCTGCGGCCCGACTCCATCTCCCGCATGATCCGTTTCGCGATCTCCACGGGCTGCACGCCGCTGCGGAAGGCCTTGGAGAACAGGCCCTCGACGAGTCCACCGAGGCGTCGTTCGAAATCGCGGAGGATCGGCACGTCGTTCCGATGAGCGCGTGGGGTGGAACGCGCTTCGAGGCTATCCTACCGCCGAGGTTCCTCGACTCCCTGGAGG
>JALZDC010000412.1 GCA_030862755.1 Actinomycetota bacterium | reverse complement strand
CGGCCTGACCGAGACGTGCGGCGGGTTTACCTACGATGGCGTTCCGCTCGAGGGGATGCAGGTCAGGCTGGACGCGGACGATGCGATCGAGGTCTCCGGGTCCACGGTGATGGAGAACTACCGGCTCGACGCTGCGGCCACCGGAGCCGCGTTCACGACGGACGGCTGGCTGCGAACCGGCGACATGGGCGCGATCGACGACGGACGGCTCTCGGTCCTCGGGAGGGCGGACCAGCTGATCCGGACCGGCGCCGAGAAGGTCTGGCCGGAGGAGGTCGAGCGGGTCCTCGCCGGCCATCCCAAGGTCGACGACGTGGCGGTCGCCGGCCGACCGGACCCGGAGTGGGGCTCGCGCGTGAGCGCGTTCGTCGTCCCGAGGGTGATCGACGACCCGCCTTCGCTCGACGAGCTCCGGGTCTACGGGGCGGAGCACCTCGCGCGGTTCAAGCTGCCTCGCGAGCTCTCCCTGGTGGCCGAGATCCCCCGGACCCACACGGGGAAGGTGCGCCGCCACGCGCTCCGCTGAGCGAAACGAGCGGTCCGTCCCGGAGCCGGGACATGAAAAGGCCCGAGTCCGGGAGGGGTGGACTCGGGCCTTTCTCGGGGAGGTCCCCGAGGCCATCGAGGGGGAGACGGCCTCTCACGCCCGAAGACGTGGGGCACTCTCCGCTACCCCTTCGTCAAGCAGGGAACGGGACTTGAGCCCGGCCGGACAGGAGTTTCCGAGGGGCGGGGGCTCTAGACGGGGATCGCGCCGTGCTTGACAGCGAAGGCCACGGCCTCCAGCTTCGAGTGCACCCGCAGCTTCCCAAGGATGTTCCGGACGTGGGTCTGGACCGTCTGTGGGCTGATGAACAGCTTCGAGGCGATCCCGTCGTTCCGCATGCCCTCGGCCAGCAGCTGGAGGATCTCCCGCTCACGTTCCGTGAGGTCGTCGAGCAGCATCGCCGCTTCGCGGTGGGCCTCTCGTTCTCGGGCGACCTGCGCGAGGAGCCGGGTGAGCGTCGCAGGGTCGATCAGGACCTCGCCCTCGGCCGCGGCTTTCGCCGCCGCGAGAACCTCCTCGACCGCTTCGCCCTTCCCGAGGAAGCCCGAGGCGCCTGCCTCGACGGCTTCCACGAGCAGGCGATCCTCGTCGTGGGCCGTGATGATGACGACCTTCGTCGCCGGGGAGATCTCCTTGATACGGCGCGTGGCTTCGATCCCGGACATCCCGCCCTTGAAGACGATATCCATCAAGACGACGTCGGGCAGGTGCTCGGCCGAGAGATCGATCGCCGTCTCGGGATCGTGGACGGGTGGCGCCACCAGCTGGAGATCGTCGTCGAGTCCGACGACCGTCGCCAGCGCGTCCGTCAGGATCTTGTGGTCATCGCAGATCAGGAGCGTGGTCAAGGGACGCCCACCATTCAGCCCTCCACAGGAAGCCGAACGGTGAGCATCGTACCTCCCGCGGGGCCGTCGGAGATCGATGCATCGCCCCCGTGTCCGTGCGCGATCGCCCGGATGATGAAGAGCCCGAGCCCCGTCCCGGGGCGATCCTCGTAGCCGGGAGGACGCCAGTCGGCGAAGGGCTCGAACACGGCCTCGCGCTTGTCTCGAGGGATGCCGGGACCGTGGTCGGTCACCTCGATCAGCGCATCATCGCCCTCCTGCCGGAGGCGAACCGAGATCGGGGAGCCGGGCGGCGAGAACGTCACCGCATTGCCGATCAGCTCGCGAACCACGAAGGCGATGTGGAAGCCGTCGACGGGCGCCTCGATCCGATCGGCCACTTCGACCTCGAGGGCATGATCGGCGATCTCCACCGCCTCCACGGCGTTGCGGACGACGACGCCGAGGTCCTGGGGGTGGATCTCGAAACGCAGGGAGCCCGCGTCCAGCCTCAGGGCGAGCGCGACCTGCTCTACGGCGCGCTCCAGCCGTTCGGCTTCGCGGCGGATCAACCGGAGGAATTCCCGTCGCTCCTCGTCGCTCAGGGCCGCGTAGTGCGCCAGCGTGGTGCCGACGAGGCCGCGGACGGTGGAGACCGGACCCCGGATCTCATGCGTGAGCTTCGAGACGAGCTCGGCTCTGCTCAGGAGCGTTTCGCTGTCACTCGGTTCCTCGACATCGGCCACGCCGGGAGTCTAGGCCCGAGCCCGAGCTATCCGTAGGAGTGATCCTCGTCGGGGAAGGTACCGGCCTCCACCTCATGGATGAACTCGCGCACCGCTTCGGTCATGACACCGCGGAAGTCCGCGAACTTCTTCGCCAGCTTGGGCAATCTGTCGTTGATCCCTAGGAGGTCGTTGATCACCAGGACCTGAGCGTCACAGGCGGGACCCGCCCCGATCCCGATCGTGGGGATCTGCAGCGACCGGGTGATCTCGCCGGCGAGCTCGGCCGGCATCGCCTCCAGGACGATCGAGAAGGCCCCTGCCTTCTCGAGCTGCTCCGCCTGTTCGGCGACCCGATGAGCGGCCTCGCCGCGACCCTGGACCTTGTACCCGCCGATCGCGTGCACGGACTGGGGGGTGAGACCCACGTGGGCCATCACCGGGATCCCGATCTCGACCAGACGATGGACCATATCGAGGTGGGACCCCTCCAGCTTCACCGCGTGAGCCCCTCCCTCCTTCACGAGGCGTCCGGCGTTGCGTATCCCTTCTTCGAGGGAGACCTGATACGAGAGGAAGGGGAGATCCCCGACCACCATGGCCCGCTCCACACCACGGGCAACGGCACGGGTGTGGTGGAGCATCTCGTCCATGGTCACCGGGAGGGTGTCCTCGTAGCCCAGCACGTTGTTGCCGACCGAGTCACCCACGAGCAGTACGGGGACACCGGCTCGATCGAGGATCTGGGCGGTGGGGAAGTCGTAGGCGGTGAGCATCGTGAACCTGCGCCCCTCCGCCTTCCACGCTTTCAGGTCGTGGACGGTCGTCATCGCTCGCGCCTCCTCTTGCATCTCTTGGCGAAGTGCACGGCTACCACGCGAAGTGTATCCGGAGTCTGCTTCAGTCTCTCCGACCTTCCTCCACACGATCGTCCTCGGTGTCGTACCCGAGTGCTAGCTTCATCGCAGGTCCCGTACACTGCTGGACGACCCTCAGGACTTCCTGCTCCCCTTCGAGGGGGGCCGTCCAGACCAGAGGGAGGTGGGGTTGAGGGAGTACGAGTGCATGCTCATCTTGCCCGCTGAGGCCGACGAGGCCGTGGTGGGCACAGCGACGGATCGGATCTCCGCGGTCGTTGCGAGGCACTCTGGGCAGGTGCGGAACATCGAGCGTTGGGGCCGGCGTCGTCTCGCCTACGAGATCGATCACCGGAATGAGGGCTACTACGTCGTCGTCACGTTCTCGGCGGAGCCGACCGCTCAGGGCGAGCTCGATCGGACGTTGAACCTCGCGGACGAGGTCCTGCGCTACAAGGTGATCGTGCTGCCCACCAAGCGTGAGAAGCAGCTGGCAACTTCCCCCGCCTCCGCCGCAGGCGGAGACGCGACACCCCAAGGGGAGTGAACGAACCATGGCGACTGACAACCAAGTGACGCTCGTCGGGAACCTGACCGACGACCCGGAGCTCCGCTACACGCCCAACGGCGCAGCGGTCTGCAAGTTCAGGATCGCGGTGAACCGCCGGTTCCAGGACGCGAACGGCCAGTGGAAGGACGGCGACACGTCGTACTTCACGATCAACGCATGGCGGACCCTGGGCGAGAACGCCGCGGAGTCGCTCACGCGAGGCACCCGTGTGATCGTGGCCGGCAGGCTCAACTATCGGACCTGGGAGAACCAGGACGGTGACAAGCGCTCGGCCATCGAGGTCGAAGCCGACGAGATCGCCCCGAGCCTGAAGTGGGCGACGGCTGCCGTGACGCGTCAGGCGCGCTCCGCTGGAGCCTCCAGCTCGGGCGACTGGGGCGAGAAGGTCGCGGCACCCGTCGGCGGGGGCGCAACGGATCAGGAGGAGTCACCCATCGATGGCGGGTAGGGGAGGGCCGAAGCCTGCCCGCAAGCCTCGGCGCGACAAGGAAGAGAAGGCCTGGCAGAAGCGGGGGAAGCGCAAGTATTGCCAGTTCTGCAAGGACAAGGTGGACCGCGTCGACTACAAGGACGTGTTCATGCTGCGCAAGTTCGTCTCGGATCGCGGCAAGATCCGGGCCCGGCGCGTGACCGGCAACTGCGTCCAGCACCAGCGCGACGTCGCCTCCGCCGTGAAGAACGCCCGGGAGCTCGCGCTGCTGCCGTACTCGAGTCGATAGGAGACCTCGCTCCATGAAGGTCATCCTGCAGAAGACGGTCGACCGGTTGGGTGACCCGGGAGACGTCGCCGACGTCGCGGACGGCTTCGCTCGCAACTACCTGATCCCTCGAGGTCTCGCCGTGAAGGCCGAGAAGGGCACCGTGCGCCACGCCGAGAGCCTCAAACGCGCCCATGAGACGCGAACCAGGGCGCAGAAGGGAGAGTTCGAGACGCTGGCGGCCCGCATCACCCAGGTGCCGGTCGTCGTGAAGGCTCGCGCCGGCGAGGGGGGCAAGCTTTTCGGTTCGGTCACGGCCGCCGACATCGCGGAAGCACTCTCGGCCCAGGCGGGCGTCCAGATCGATCGGCGGGACGTGCATCTCGACGAGCCCATCCGGTCGGTCGGAACGCACGAGGTGAGGATCCACCTCCATGCCGAGGTGGATCCGGTCATCACCGTCGACGTCCAGCCCCAGGCATAGCGTCGACGAGGCGGCGCCAGCCGGCACCCCCAGGGGGCCGGCTTACCTCGCGCCGCTTCTTTTGTCACTCTTCTTGTTCACAATCATCCACATGGATCTCCACAGGCGGAATGCCCAGGTCAGACGAGGAGTGACAAGGAATATCCGGACGTCACCAGCTCGGCAACAATCCACACCGGTTCTCCACTGTTCGGCCGTCCCCGGCGGGCGTAGCGTCCGCAACTCGGAGTCCGGGACAGGTGATAGGGGGTGAGCGGGATCGTCCGCACGGCCGACGACGTCGTCCGCCTTCCTCGGAACGGGGATCACCGCGTCCCGCCCCAGAACGTAGAGGCGGAAGCGGCGGCTCTTGGCTCGATGATGCTGTCGGCCGGGGCCATCGCCGACGTCGTCGAGCTCCTGCAGGCCGAGGACTTCTATCGATCGGCGAACGGGCGGGTCTTCGAGGTGCTCCGCGAGCTGTACGCGCGCGGCGAACCCGTCGATCAGCTGTCGGCGGTGGAAGCCCTCCGGCGCAAGGGAACGCTCGACGACGTCGGCGGCCCTCTGTACATCCGGGACCTCGCCGACCAGGTCCCGACACCGGCCTCCGCCGCGCACTATGCGCGGATCGTCGCGCAGGCCGCCCTGCTCAGGAGACTGATCGGGGCGGCCGCCGACGTCATGGACATGGCGTACTCGGCTCCGGAAGACCCAGAATCGATCGCCGACGCCGCCGAGCAACGCATCTACGACGTCGCGCGCAGGGACGATCGAGACGAAGTCGCCACCCTGCGCGAGCTGATCGATGGAGCGATGATCGAGCTCGAACAGATCCAGCATCGCGAGGCGGCGTACACGGGTCTGCCGACGGGGTTCCGGGACCTCGACGAGCTGACCTCCGGCCTCCAGCCGGGCAATCTCGTGATCGTCGCCGCCCGGCCGGGCATCGGGAAGTCGTCCCTCGCCATCAACATCGCGCACAACGTGGCGGTGACGGGCGGATCGGTCGCGGTGTTCTCCCTGGAGATGTCTCGGCACGAGGTCGGCATGCGCATGCTCTGCTCGGCCGCCCGGGTGCCCTGGGACCGGATCCGGAGCAAGCGCGTAGGGCCGGACGACTGGGTCAGGGTCGTCCAGGCGGCCGAGCGGTTGCACGACGCACCGCTGTCGATCGTGGACTCCGGAAACGTCAACATCGTCGACGTGCGGGCGAAGGCCCGGCGGATGCGGAGCAGCAAGCAGGGCCTCGACCTCATCATCGTGGACTACCTGCAGCTGATGACCTCCGCCGCGGTTCGGCGTCCCGACAATCGCCAACAGGAGGTCGCGGAGATCAGCCGCTCGCTCAAGCTCCTGGCCAAGGAGCTGCACATCCCGGTGCTCGCGCTCTCCCAGCTGAATCGCAACCCCGAGACACGCGCCGACAAGCGCCCCCAGCTGTCCGATCTGCGTGAGAGCGGCTCGCTCGAGCAAGACTCGGACGTCGTGGCGTTCATCCACCGTGACGACTCAGATCCCGAGAAGAAGAAGGAAGCGGAACTGATCCTCGCCAAGCACCGCAACGGGCCAACCGGCTCGATCAAGCTGAGCTTCGAACCTTCCCTCACGCAGTTCCGCAATGCCGCGCGCGGCGACGTCCCGGCGTGACCGAGCCGGCCTCGCCGGCCCTCCTCCGGCGGCGGGCCCGGACCGTCCTGAACCGCCTCCGGAAGCGCTTCGGAGAGCTCCTGCCCCCTCGCCGATCCGACCCGTTGGAGGAGCTCGTGCTCACCGTGTTGTCCCAGCACACGAGCGACGTCAACGCAGAGCGGGCGTTCGAGAGCCTCCGAGCTGCCTTCCCGTCGTGGGACGACGTGGTTGCCTCGCCGACCCGAGCCGTCGCGGATGCGATCCGCTCGGGCGGTCTCGCGGACACGAAGGCGCCGCGTATCCAGGCGATCCTGCGAGAGATCGCCGAGCGGCGTGGCGCCTTCGACCTCTCGATCCTGGCAGGGCTCTCCGACGACGAGGCCCGGGCGGAGCTCATGTCTCTGCCGGGGGTCGGGCCCAAGACCGCGGCAGTCGTGCTGTCCTTCTCGTTGGGCCGGGACACGATGCCGGTGGACACGCATGTGCACCGGGTGACGAGGCGCCTAGGGCTGGTGCCTCAGAAGGCGTCCGCCGAGCGGGCGGACCGGCTCCTCCACGAGCTCGTCCCGGAGGGGCTGCGGACGCCGCTCCACGTGGCGCTGATACGGCTCGGCCGCGAGATCTGCAAGGCGCCGATCCCGCGCTGCCGCGTGTGCCCGCTGAACGACATCTGTCCGACGGCGCCGCGATTCCTCGGCGACGACCGGGGCCACGGAGGCCGCCGATGAGCGCTTCCTCGGTGGCTACGATGCGCAACCATGCCGTCCCACTTCAGCTTCGAGGCCGTCGATGCGCTCGACTACGACGAGCTCCGTCCGAGCTACGCGCCTGAGGCCATCGCCTGGGTGGCGGAACGAGGCTCCCTCCGCCCCGGCTCGACGGTGGTCGATCTCGCGGCCGGGACCGGTCAGCTATCGAGGCGGCTCGCCGACCTGGGCATGGATCTGGTCGCCGTGGAGCCTGCGCCGAACATGCGAACAGTGCTGGAAGAGCGCTACCCGTGGTCCGAGTCGTCGACGGAACGGCTGAGGCGATCCCGCTCGAGGACGGCTCGGTGGATGCCGTGACCGTGGGGAACGCCTTCCATCACTTCGAGCGCCGGACGGCGTCGAAGAGATCCGGCGGGTCCTTCGTCCCGGAGGGGCGCTCGCGCTCTTCTGGGCGTGGTCGCTCGAAGAGCCGCCCATCTCGGGGATGCGTGAGATCGACAGGGCCGTCGA
>JALZDC010000404.1 GCA_030862755.1 Actinomycetota bacterium | reverse complement strand
CCGTCCTGGCTCTGACCGCACAGGCGATGCACGGGGACCGCGAGCGATTCCTCGCGGCGGGCTTCGATGGTTACCTCTCGAAGCCGGTGGACGTCCGCGAGCTGATCGGAACCGTTCGGGACCACTGCGACCGACTGGCCGGATGAGCGACGAGGCCCGGATCCTCGTCGTGGACGACGTTCCTCAGAACGTGCGTCTGCTCGAGGCGGTGCTCGCACCCCGTGGGTACGACGTCGTCGGCGCGACCGACGGCGACCGCGCCCTGGGTCTGGTCGAGGCGTCCAAGCCGGACCTGGTGCTCCTCGACGTCATGATGCCGGACCCGGACGGCTACGAGGTCTGTCGGCGGCTCCGCGAGGACGAGGAGACGGCGCTCCTCCCGGTGATCATGGTCACGGCGAGCACGGGAGAGAAGATGAAGGCGATCCAGGCCGGCGCCGACGACCTCATCGCGAAGCCCTTCGACCACGACGAGCTGCTCGCCCGGGTCCGGTCGCTCCTTCGGATCAAGCGTTACCACGACACCATCCGGGCGCAGACGGACGAGCTCCTCGATCTGAACCGAACCCTCGAGGAGCGCGTCCGGACGCAGGTTCGCGAGCTCGAGCGGGTCCGGAAGCTCCGGCGGTTCCTCTCACCGCAGCTCGCGGATGCGATCGTCTCCTCGGATGACGACGCGATCCTGCGGAGCCACCGCCGCGAGGTCGCGATGCTCTTCGCCGACCTTCGTGGATGGACGAGCTTCGTCGACGCGGTCGAACCGGAAGAGCTGATGAGGGTCCTCCGCGAGTTCCACGCCGTGGTCGGCGGTCTCGTGCGCCGGTTCGACGCGACGGTGGGCTTCCTCGAGGGCGACGGCGTCCAGCTCTTCTTCAACGACCCCGTGGAGGTGCCCGACCCTGCGATGCGGGCGGTGCGGCTCGGCTGCGCACTCCGGGAGGAGATGGCGGAGCTGACGCCGCGGTGGCGGAAGCGCGGCTACGACCTCGATGTCGGCGCGGGGATCGCTCTCGGCTACGCGACCTGCGGGGAGGTCGGCTTCGAGGGTCGCTCCGACTACGCGGCCATCGGAGCGGTGACGAACCTCGCGTCGCGGCTGGCCGACGAGGCCACCGCGGGCCAGGTCCTGGTCGCCCAGCGTCTCCTCGCCGAGGTCGAGGAGCACGTCGAGGTGGAGCCCGCCGGCGAGTTCACGCTCAAGGGATTCCAGCGGCCGGTCACGGCGTTCAACGTCGTGGCCGTTCGCGAGCCGCCGGGTCCGTAGGATCGACGCTCGGCCCTTCAGCTTGTTCGCAGCGGCGTTCGATCCGATCGCCTCGCAGGCGGTGATGCCAAGACCGCCCATGACGATGGCCTCTCCGATCGCGATGGCGGCGGCCCCGGCCTCGTCGTTCGCTGATCCAGGGAGGACCGCCGAGATAACTGAGGCGACGGCTCGTCCCGACTAGCGCGTCGTTCCCAGCCTCCTTACGCTGGCGAGATGCCCGTGTGCGGCAACTGCGGTGAGAGCAACCCGGATCATGCGCGGTTCTGTTGGGCCTGCGGCTCTTCGCTCGCTGGAGCCGACGCGCCGGGCTCACGCCGCGAGGTCACGATCCTCTTCTGCGATCTGGTTGGGTCGACCTCGCTCGGAGGGCGGCTCGACGCCGAATCGCTCCGTACGATCCTCCGTCGCTATTTCGACGCGATGCGGGCCGCCATCGAGCGCCACGGCGGCCGTGTCGAGAAGTTCATCGGCGACGCGGTGATGGCGGTGTTCGGCGTCCCCCAGCTCCACGAGGACGACGCGTTGCGCGCCGTTCGTGCCGCCTCGGAGATGCAGGGGTCGCTGGAAGAGCTCAATGCCGAGCTGGAGCGCGACTGGGGGCTTCGCCTGGACGTGAGGATGGGGATCGCCTCGGGCGAAGTGGTGACCGGCCGGAGCGACTCGGAGCCGGCGCTGGTCACGGGTGCTCCGGTCAACCTCGCCGCCCGCCTCGAGCAGGCCGCGGAGGCGGGTCAAATCGTGCTCTCCGATCGGACCCTCCGGCTCGTCCGCAACGACGTCGAGACCGAGCCGCTCGATCCCCTTTCGCTCAAGGGGTTCCGCGACGCCGTCGTCGCCCACAAGCTGATCTCGTCGGCCATACGGCCAACACCGCGAGCACGGGCGCGCGGATCCGCCCTCATCGATCGCGAACGTGAGCTCGACCTCCTCGTCGAGGCCTTCCGACGAGCGGTCGAGGGGCGCCGGTGCGAGCTGCTCACGATGATCGGCCCGCCGGGCGTCGGGAAGTCGCGGCTCGCCGATGGGTTCCGCGAGATCGTGGGGTCGGACGTCACGATCCTGGAAGGCGGCTGCCTCTCCTATGGAGAGGGCATCACGTTCTGGCCGATGCTGGAGGTCGTTCAGCAGGCGAGCGGCTTCGTCGACGCCGACTCGGTGCCCACGGCGGCCCGGAAGATCGTGGAGTGCTTGTCCGGGCTGGAAGAGGCGGAGCTCGTCGCGGCGCGGATCGGTCAGCTCCTGGGGCTCTTCGGCGGCCCGCCCGTCCCGGAGGAGACGTTCTGGGCGATCCGGCTCTTCCTGGAGGCGCAAGCCCGCAGGCAACCGCTCGTGCTGGTGCTCGAAGACATCCACTGGGCGGAGCCGACGTTCCTCGCAGCGATCGAGCACGTCGTCGACCGATCCCGGACCGTGCCGATCTTCGTGCTCTGCCTCGCCAGGAACGATCTCCTCGAGGTGCATCCGACGTGGGGAGAACCGCGGGAGCACGCCGACGTCATGCAGCTCGAACCGCTCGGGACGGACGAGACCTCCGAGCTGGTGGAGGATCTGCTCGGCGAGGGCGACCTCCCGTCAGAGATCCGCGCGCGGATCGTTTCTCAGGCTGAGGGGTTGCCGCTGTACGCCGAGGAGATCGTCTCTGCCCTGCTGGATGAGGGATACCTGGTCCTTCGGGAGGGGGCCTGGGCCCTCACCTCTGACGTCTCGCATCTCTCCCTGCCGACGACGATCTCGGGCCTGATCGCAGCTCGGCTCGACCGCCTGCAGCCGGCGGAGCGGGCCGCGATCGAGCGAGCGTCGATCGTCGGGCGAGACTTCTCCTCGATCGAAGTCGCCGCGCTCTCGCCACCCCAACCGCCACACGAGGTGGAGGAGCGGTTGGACGCGCTCGCGCGCATGGAGTTGCTTCGCGTCACCGACACGGGGGTCGATGGCGGACGCACCTACCGGTTCAGGCACATGCTGATCCTCGACACCGCGTATGAAGCGATGCCGAAGACCGTGCGCGGCGAGCTCCACGAGCGATACGCGAAGTGGCTCGAGGCCAGGACGCAGCGCCAGACCGAGAAATACGAGGAGCTCGTCGCCTACCACCTCGAGCGGG
>JALZDC010000378.1 GCA_030862755.1 Actinomycetota bacterium | reverse complement strand
CCCCCCACCTCCCCCAACACCGTCTCCGAGAACTCCGACCCAGCCAGCTCCGCGAAAGACTCCCCCAGCAGGTAGATGGCCAGAGCGGGCGCGGGAAACCCCGACGGGAGCCGCAGGCGGTAGTCCGTGAGAGTCCCCAGCACGCCCACGACAGGAGTGGGCGGGATCGCCGAGCCGCCGGACTCGTTGTAGAAGCTGACGTTGCCGCCCGTGACCGGTGTGCCGAGCGCCGTGCACGCATCTCGCATCCCTCGAACGGCCTCGGCGAATTGCCACATCACCTCCGGCCGCTCCGGATTGCCGAAGTTCAGGCAGTTCGTGATCGCGAGCGGCCTCGCGCCGGTCACCGCGACGTTCCGGGTGGCCTCTGCGACGGCGTGCGCCCCGCCGAGGTAGGGATCGAGCGCCCCGTAGCGTCCGTTCCCGTCGACCGAGAGGGCGAGGCCCTTCATCGTCCCCGGCACTCGGATCACGGCGGCATCGGACCCCGGCCCCGCGACGGTCTGGCCCTGGACCATCCGGTCGTATTGCTCGAAGACCCATCGCTTGGAGGCAACGTTGGGCGAGGAGAGGACGGAAAGGAGCGCCTCGCCGAGATCACCGTCGAACGGCGCGAACGTCGGGTCGTCGTGATCTGCCGAGATCGGCCGCATCGGTCGCTCGTACACCGGCGCCTTCTCGGTGAGCGAGAGCGCCGGCACTTCGGCCACCTGCTTCCCTCCCATACGCACGTCCAAGTCCCCGCCGACTTCCAACGTCGCCACGACCGCCATCGAGAGCCCCCACTTCGCACACACGGTCCGGACCCGTTCCAGGCTCGAGGGATGAACGATCGCGAGCATGCGCTCCTGCGACTCGGACGTGAGGATCTCGAACGCCTCCATCGCGGCGTCGCGCAGCGGCACCTCGTCCAGATCCAGTCGCGCCCCGAGCCCGGCTCGCGCCGCGGATTCGCTCACGGCGCACGAGAGCCCCGCGCCTCCGAGGTCCTGCAGCCCTTCGAGCAGATCCTCGTCGATCAGCTCGAGCGAGGCCTCGATCAGAAGCTTCTCGGCGAACGGGTCGCCGATCTGCACGGACGGCCTCGACTCCTCGCTCCCCTCCTCGAGCGTCGCGGACGCGAGCACCGAGACGCCGCCGATCCCGTCGCGGCCGGTCGTCGCCCCGTACAGGACCATCAGCGAACCGGGACCCGGAGCATGCGTCGCCGCGGTCATCAGGCGGTCCGCCCGCGCGATGCCGACGCACATCACGTTCACGGTGGGGTTCGCCGAATGAGACTCGGCGAACCGGACCTCGCCCCCCACGGTCGGGACCCCGATGCAGTTGCCGTAGCCGCCGATCCCGGCGACGACGCCTTCGAGGAGCCATCGGTTCCGTTCCCGGTCGAGCGGACCGAACATCAGCGGGTCCAGCAGCGCGATCGGTCGGGCTCCCATCGAGACGACGTCGCGGACGATCCCGCCGACGCCGGTGGCCGCGCCCTGGTAGGGCTCGATCGCGCTCGGGTGCGAGTGCGACTCGATCTTGAAGACTGCCGCGGCTCCGTCGCCGATGTCGACGGCGCCGGCGTCCTGGCCGGGGCCGACGAGGACCGACGGTCCCTCGGTCGGCAGCGTGCGGAGGTGGACCTTCGAGGACTTGTACGAACAGTGCTCGGACCACATCGCCGCGTACATCGCGAGCTCGGTCCGATTCGGCTCGCGACCGAGCGTTTCCCGGATCATCGCGAGCTCGTCGTCGCGCAGCCCCAGCCGGCGCCCGACGGCGGTCAGTGGCTCGCTCACCGTCCCGCTGCGGCCATGACGGAGGACAGCAGCGACGCGAAAAGCGCCTGCCCCCCCGTCGGCCCGACATCGGGATCCACAGCGTGCTCGGGGTGCGGCATCAGCCCGACGACGTTCCCGGCCTCGTTCCTGATCCCGGCGATCCCGTGCAGGGCGCCGTTGGGATTGTGGGTCTCGGACACGACGCCGTCGGGACCGCAGTAGCGGAACACCACCCTCCCTTCGCCCTCCAAGCGGTCGAGGACGGCCTCGGATGCGACGAACTGTCCTTCCCCGTGCTTGATCGGGACCTCCAGGACCTCGCCGGGCAGCACGTCGGCCGTCAAAGGGGTCTGTGTCGTCTCCACGCGGAGGTGGACGAGCCGGCAGACGAACCGCAGCGATTGGTTCCGGATCAGCGCGCCGGGCAGCAACCCGGACTCGCAGAGGATCTGGAAGCCGTTGCAGATGCCGAGGACCGGACCTCCGCGGTCCGCGAAACCTCGGATCTCATCCATCACCGGTGCGAACCTCGCGATCGCTCCGCATCGAAGGTAGTCGCCGTAGCTGAAGCCGCCGGGCAGGATGACCCCGTCGACACCTTGGAGATCCGGGTCCGCGTGCCAGAGCGGCACGCCTTCCCCGCCCATCAGCTCGACCGCGCGAAGGGCGTCTCGATCGTCCAGCGAGCCGGGGAACGTGACGACCCCGATCCGGGCACTCACCGTTCGCGGACCTCCAGGATCCGGGAGTCCTCGATCACCGGATTCGAGAGCAGCCGGCCGGCCATCTCCTCGACCTGGGTCCGCGCCTCCGACTCCGATCCGGCTTCCAGCTCCAGCCGAACGTGCTTGCCCACCCGGACGCCGGACACGTTCGTCCAGCCGAGCGCGGGGAGCGCCCCCTCGACCGCTTTGCCCTGCGGGTCCGCCAGCCCCGGCCTTAGCGTCACCAGGACCTCGACGGCGAACCTCATCCCTGGTCCTCCCGCAGTCGCTCGAGCGCCGCGTCGTCGGGCGCCATATCGCCATTGCGGGGAGTCACTCCGGCGCGGTCAAGGTAGCCGGCGAAGGACTCGCCGGTGATCCGCTCGTACGCCTCCACGTATCGGGCGGTCGTGCCCTCGACGATCTCGGGGGGCAGCGCGGGCGCCGGTGGTTCCCGGTCCCATCCGGACCGATCGAGCCAGTCCCGGACGAACTGCTTGTCGAACGAGGGCTGATCGCCGCCCGGCGCGTAGCCGTCGGCCTGCCAGAAGCGAGAGGAATCGGGCGTGCCGATCTCATCGATCATGATCAGCTCCCCGTCCGCGAAACCGAATTCGAGCTTCGTGTCCGCGAGGATGACGCCGCGGGTGGACGCGGTTTCCGAAAGGCGCTCGTAGATCTGCAGCGTGAGCTCCTTCAATCGCTCGAACAGACCCTTGCCGACGAGGTGGGCCGCCTCCTCAGGGTCGAGCGGCATGTCGTGTCCCGTCTCCGCTTTGCTCGTCGGCGTGAAGATCGGTCGAGGGAGCCGATCGGATGCGGCGAGACCCTCGGGCAGAGGCACACCGCACACGGCACCGGTCTGCTGGTACTGAGCCCAGCCCGACCCTGCCAGGTACCCGCGCGCTACACATTCCATCGGCACGACGCGCGCCTTGCGAACGAGCATCGCGCGACCAGCCAGCGCCGGTTCCCCGGCGAACGGCGGTGGGAAGACCGAGCGATCAGCCGACACGACGTGATTCAGAACGAGATCGGCGGTGCGATCGGACCAGAACGACGACAGGCCCGTGAGCACCCGCCCCTTGTCGGGGATCGGGTCGGGTAACACGACATCGAAGGCGCTGATGCGGTCGGTGGCCACGAGCAGCAAGCGATCGTCGCCGGCGTCGTAAACGTCTCGGACCTTTCCGCGGGCCCGCAGCCGCGGCGCCGGCGTCACTCGGGCTCCACGGGGAGCTTCTCGAGCTTGTCGAACACGCCCCCGAGGTTCACGAGGTACCGATGGGGATCGAACAGCACGTCGAGCGCGGCGGGGTCCAGGCGCCGGGCGACCTCGGGAGCGCCTTCCAGGGCCGTTCGGAAGCTCGCCCCCTCGTCCCAAGCGCGGGCAGCCGCCGACTGGACGAGGGTGTAGGCCTCGTCACGGCCGAGCCCGGCGTCTACCAGCGCGAGGAGGACCGCCTGCGAATACACGACGCCGCCTCCCGTATCGAGGTTCTCGCGCATGCGGTCGGGGGACACGATCAGCCCGTCGAGCACCCACGTCAGGTCTCGGAGCATGAAGGCGAGCAGGCCGGTCGCGTCGGGGAAGATCACCCGCTCCGCGGACGAGTGCGAGATGTCGCGCTCGTGCCACAGGGCCACGTTCTCGAGGGCTGCCTGAGCGTAGCCGCGGATCACGCGAGCCAGACCGGAGACACGCTCGGAGACCACCGGGTTCCGCTTGTGGGGCATCGCGGACGAGCCCTTCTGCCCTTCCTCGAACGGCTCCTGGACCTCGCGGACCTCGGTTCGCGCGAGGTGGCGGACCTCCGTGGCGATCTTGTCGAGGGTGGCCGCCGTGACGGCGAGAGCGGCCATGTACTCCGCGTGGCGGTCGCGCTGGATCACCTGGGTCGACGCCTCGACGCCGCGCAGGCCCAGTCGCGCGCAGACGAGCTCCTCCACCCTCGGGTCCACGGACGCGTAGGTGCCGACCGCGCCGCTGATCGCGCCCACCGAGACGATCTCGCGGGCGCGACGGAGCCGGTCGCGGTTGCGATCGAGCTCGAAGGCCCAGACCGCGAGCTTGTGCCCGAAGCTGGTTGGCTCGGCCAGGACGCCGTGTGAGCGACCGGCCGTCACGGTGTCGCGATGCCTGAGCGCGAGGCGCTTCGTGGTGCTGAGGAGATGCTCGAGCTCCCGGAGCAACACGTCGGCCGCGGCGCGGAGCTGGAGCGCGAACCCCGTGTCGATCACGTCGGAGGACGTGAGACCGAAGTGCACCCATCGCCCGGCCGGCCCGATCGCCTCCGCCACGACGTCGACGAAGGCGGCGACATCGTGGCGGGTCACGGCCTCTCGCTCCGCCACGGCCTCGACCGTGAACGCCGCGCGCTCACGGCACTCCGTAGCATCCTCCGGCGGGACGATGCCGAGCTCCGCGAGCGCTTCCACCGCGAGGAGCTCGATCTCGAGCCAGTTCCCGAGGCGGGCCTCGTCGGACCACACGGCCGCCATCTCGGGAAGGCGGTAGCGCGGGATCACAGCTTGAGGCCCTCCGCCAGGTCGTCCTTGAACTTCCAGAGCGCCGCCTGGATGTCTTCGTCGTCCAGGCCCACGATCTGCGCCGCGAGGACCGCCGCGTTCACCGCCGCATCGACCCCGACCGTGGCGATCGGCACCCCGGTCGGCATCTGAGCGGTGATCGCGAGCGCCTCGTTGCCGAGCATCTGGGGGGCCGACGCGATCGGGACCCCGATCACGGGGAGGATCGTGCGGGCCGCCACCGCGGCCGCCAGATGGCCGGACATCCCGGTCGAGCATATGACCACCCGAAGTCCCCGCTCCGCAGCGGTCCTCGCGTACTCGTCCACGAGGTCGGGGGTCCGCGAAGAGGACATTATCTGGACCTCGTTCGGGATCCCGAACTTCTCCAGGATCAGGCCCGCCTGGCGCATGATCGGCAGCTCGTTGGGCGAGGCGGCGAGCACCCCCACGATCGGAGTTTCTTCGGTCAAGTCCAGTCTCCCTCGGCCGCCGCTCTGGCGGCGATGTCGCTCCGTCCGGTCATGCCGTCGAACGAGATGTGCGACGCCGCCTCGTACGCGCGATCACGCGCGTCGGGGACGGTCGGTCCCCAACCGGTCACGGCGAGCACGCGGCCGCCGGCGGTGACCACTCTACCCGCGCGCTCGGCGGTGCCCGCATGGAACACCACGGCATCCCGAGAAGCCGCGGCCGCCTCGAGCCCATCGATCTCGATCCCGGTCTCGTAGGGCCCGGGATAGCCGCCGCTCGCGAGGACCACCGTCACCGCGGCATCCACCGAAAGGTCGATCTTGACGTCGGACAGCCGCCGCTCCGCGCACGCCTGCAGGAGCTCCGCGACGTCACTCCGCAGACGCGGGATCACGACCTCGGTTTCCGGGTCACCGAACCGGCAGTTGTACTCGAGGACCTTCGGCCCGTCCGGGGTGAGCATCACCCCGGTATAGAGGAGCCCGGAGTACTCGATCCCATCGTCACGGAGGGCCGTGACGGTCGCCCCTACCACCTCCCAGAGCCGGGCCTCGGTGTCATCGTCCAACCAGGGCAACGGCGAGTACGCGCCCATCCCGCCCGTATTCGGCCCTGCATCGTGGTCGGCGACGCGCTTGAAGTCCTGCGAGAGGGCGACCGGGAGGACGGAGGCCGAGGCGACCATCGCGAACGCGGATACCTCTTCGCCCTCCAACCGCTCCTCCACGACCACCCGGGCACCGGCCTCTCCGAACGAACCGGCGACGAGGCACGCCTCCAGCGCCGCGATCGCCTCCGTCCGATCCGAGGCGACGACCACGCCCTTGCCGGCGGCCAGGCCGTCGGCCTTGACGACGGCCCGGCGGCCCAGCTCGTCCAGGAACGCGACCGCCGGCCCCACCTCGGAGAAGGTCGCGGCACGCGCGGTCGGGATCCCGTGGCGTGCCATCAGGTCCTTCGCGAAGGCCTTGGAGCCTTCCAGCCGCGCTCCCTCGCGCCCGGGGCCGAAGACCGGTCGGCCGCGAGCGCGCAGCTCGTCGGCCAGACC
>JALZDC010000371.1 GCA_030862755.1 Actinomycetota bacterium | reverse complement strand
CGTACGGGCTGCCCGTGCGCCACGTGGTCGCGCCGCGCGAGCGCGTGGCGCTCTGACCCGGCCGGATCAGCGTCGAGCGAGCAGGTTCCGCACCGCGAGCCATACGTTCGCGGGGTGCTCGGCGAGGCGGCGCATGAACCACGGGTACCAGTGCGTCCCGTAGCTGATCAGCACGCGGACGCGGAAGCCCTCGCGGGCGAGACGTCGCTGGTCCGCGGCGCGGATCCCGTAGAGCATCTGGATCTCGAAGGTGTCCCGGTCGAAGCCGGCGGCGGACGCCCTCCGCTCGATATCCGTGAGCAGCTGGACGTCGTGCGTCGCGAGGGCCAGGCGGCCGCCGCCGGACCATCGGAGGAACTCGAGCGCGAGCTTCTCGAAGGTCGCGCGTATCTTGCGCCTGTCCCGGATCACCATCTCTGCAGGTTCCCGGTACGCACCCTTGACGAGGCGCACCGAGGCATCCGCGGCGAGCAGGTCCGCGATGTCCTGCGGCGTGCGATGGAGGTAGGCCTGGATGCAGACGCCGGTGCTCTCGAACTCCTCCCGAAGCCGACGGTAGATCGTTAGGGTCGGCTCGACGTAGGCAGCGGATTCCATGTCGAGGAAGAGGTGCTTTCCCATGGCGGCGGAGCGCTCGGCGAGACGGCGAAGCCGACGGAACGTGTCCTCCGGGTCGAGGTCCAGTCCCAGATGCGTCGGCTTCACAGAGACCTCGGCGTCGATCCGTCGTTCCTCGATCAGGTCCAACAGCTCGAGGTAGTGGTCGGCAACGGCGTCGGCATCGGCCGAGCTCTCGACATTCTCGCCGAGGAACGTGAAGGTGGCCGGTATCCCTTCGGCCGCAAGCCGCCCCGCGGCGTCGATCGCGTCCTCCATCCGCTCGCCGGGCATGAATCGAGCGACGGTCTCTCGCACGAACCGGTAGCGCGGGAGGTGCTCGGCGAGCCATCGACTGCGCCCAGCGACGAGGAGCGCATCGCGCGCCGGGTTCACGAGTGCGGTCCCATCGTCCCCGTCATCCGTGGTTCGGATGATAGGTGCAGTGCGCGACCTCAGGTGGAGAACTGCGCGCGCTCCGTGGAGCCCTCGAGCGCGAGTGTCGACGCGCTGCCGCCGGACACGACCTCGGACACCAGGTCGAAGTAGCCGGCGCCGACCTCCTGTTGATGCCTGGTCGCCGTGTAGCCCTCGGACTCGAGAGCCATCTCGCGCTGCTGGAGCCGGACGTACGCGGGCATCCCCTGGTCGACGTATCCACGAGCGAGTTCGAACATCGACATGTTCAACGCGTGGAAGCCGGCCAGCGTGACGAACTGGAACCGGTACCCCATCGCGGCCAGCTCTTTGCGGAACCGGGCGATCTCCGCCTCGTCGAGCTGTTGCCTCCAGTTGAACGAAGGGGAGCAGTTGTACGCAAGGATCATGTCCGGGAACCGGTCGAGGATAGCTTCCGCGAAGACCCGAGCTTCCTCGAGATCCGGCGTGGAGGTTTCGCACCAGAGCATGTCGGCGTAGGGCGCGTACGCGAGCCCTCGTGAGACTGCCGCTTTCATCCCGTCGCGGACGCGGAAGAATCCCTCGGAAGTCCGCTCATCGGTGAGGAAGCGGCGGTCCCGCTCGTCGACGTCGGAGGTCAGCAGGGTGGCCGAGAGCGCATCGGTGCGTGCGATCAGGACGGTCGGCACGTCGGCCACGTCGGACGCCAGCCGAGCCGCGGTGAGCGTCCGCCCGAACTGCTCGGTGGGCACGAGCACCTTGCCGCCCAGGTGGCCGCACTTCTTCTCGGATGCGAGCTGGTCCTCGAAGTGCACGCCCGCGGCACCCGCTTCGATCATCGAGCCCATCAGCTCGAAGGCGTTCAGGTGTCCGCCGAACCCCGCCTCGGCGTCGGCGACGATCGGCGCCAGCCACTCGCGGTCTGTCTCGCCGGTCGACCACGCGATCTGGTCCGCCCGTCGCAACGCGTTGTTGATCCTGCGGACCAACGCGGGCACCGAGTTGGCCGGATACAGCGACTGGTCCGGGTACGTGTGGCCCGCGAGGTTCGCGTCCGCGGCGACCTGCCAGCCGGAGAGGTAGATCGCCTGCAGGCCCGCTTTCACGCACTCAACCGCTTGCCCGCCGGTCAGGCAGCCGAGCGCGGCCACGTGATCTTCGCTGTGCAGCTGATGCCAGAGCCGCTCCGCGCCCCGACGGGCGAGGGTGTGCTCTTGGCGGAACGAGCCGCGGAGACGAATCACGTCCTCCGCGGCGTAGGGCCGCACCACGCCCGCCCAGCGGGGGTCCCGCGCCCATCGCCGCTCCATCTCGCCTGCTTCTTCCGTGATCCGAGTTCGAAGGTCGTCCATGGTTCGCTCCTTGCCGGAAACGTGTGTCGGGAAAGGGAACGACCTCTCATCGAGAGGTCGGCTCGGCGCCCGCGGGCCAGAGGGGGACGCCGCTAGGAGCCGGATACTCGCGAGTGGAAGTTGAACGACCGTTCAAACATCGCGTGCTCATGGTTCCACAACGCCTGGGTCGGAGTCAACTCCGCTGCACTGCGATGTCGCATAAGGCCTGGCGGGCGCACTCGGCAGCGCGGATCTATTGAGCTCAGGAGGCTGGATGTCCGGGGCGAAGCGCCCTGCGGACCACCGGCCGCATGGCCTTCCGCCGGGCAACTTCCCGGAAGCCGGCACGGTCGTACATCGACTTGGCGCCGAAGAACATGACATCCGGGTCCTTCCGTTCGTGCGTTTCCACGGGTAGGCCTCGACGAGTCGGGCACCGCAGGATCGTGCATGGTCCACCGCGGCCCTGAGCATCCTCTCGGCCAAGCCCTTGCCGCGCGCGCTCCGGTCGACGAAGAAGCAGACGATGGACCAGACCGGCCGGTCGTCCACGGGCTTCATGACGGGAGAGCGGCGGAGCTTCGGGTAGTCCTCTCGGGGACCTAGCGAGACCCACGCCACGGGGACGCCGTCCTCGTATCCGATGAGCCCGGGCACGGTGCCCCGGTCGACGAGCGCCTTCATCGCACGCCGGTTCTCGAGGCCCACGCCCGTACCCGTTCCCGTCTTGCGATAGAACATGCAGAAGCACGTTCGCACCACGGGTCGATCGAACATCTCGACCAGGTCGGGCCACCGCTCCTTCGTCATCGGGTGTGCTTCGAAGGTCACCTTGCGCGATCTAGCGGCCCCGATCACGGCACGATCTTGGAGATGGGCATCTCCAGGATGTCGGTGGCGCCCGCCGCCTTCAGGTCCGGGATGAGCCTGTTCACGCTCCGCTTCTCCACGACGGCCTCGATCGCGTAGCCGCCCTCGGACAGCGGGGACACCGTCGGGGCCTTCATCGAGGGGACGACGGCGAGGACCGGCTGCAGCAGGTCCTCGCTCACGTTGAGCTTGATCAGCACTCGGCCCTCGGCCCGCAGAGCGCCGAGCAGCAGGGTCTGGACATCCTCCATCGCGGTGCGCCTGAACTCGTCGTGCATGGCCTCGCGGTTCGCGATGAGGACGGGCTCGGATGCGAGGAGCGTCTCGACGATCTTCATCCCGTGCGCCCGGAGCGTGTTCCCCGTCTCGGTGATGTCCACGATCGCGTCGACGATCTCGGGCACTTTCGCCTCGGTGGCGCCGTAGGACCACACGACCTTCACGGGGATGCCGAGGTCCTCGAAGTACCGCTCGGTGAGCTTCAGGAACTCGGTGGAGATCCGCGTTCCTGGGGGGAGCTCCTTCGCGCTGTTCGCGACATGCTCATTCGGGACCGCCAGCACCACCCGCGTGCCGTGTCCGGTCCCCGAGCGGGCGTAGGAGAGCGTGGTCAGCACCTCGACGTCGGCCTCGGTCTCGGCGATCCAATCCCGGCCGGTGATGCCCACGTCGAACAGACCGTCCTGTACGTACAGGGGGATCTCCTGGGGGCGCAGGATCGAGACGCGCTCGATCCGGTCGTCGTCCACGGTGCCGTGGTAGTCGCGGCCGGAGCCGCGGCGCACGCGGAGGTCGGCGGCCTCGAAAAGGCGCAGCGTCTGTTCTTCGAGAGACCCCTTGGGGATGACCAGCTTCAGCACATGAACCTCGTGGTCCGCGTGGGGTCGGAGTGTAGCCCCCGCCGCGGAAGGGATAGCGTTCCGCTTTCATGGACCGGCCGTCTCCTGCGCTCACCCAGCTCGACATCCGGGAATTGGCCGTTCGACGCAAGGGACTCTCCTCTGTGAGATTCGGCCTTGGCTATCGAATGCCAGACGTCGATGCGCTCCTCGACGAAGGGATCCATGCGATCCGCTCGCTCCTCGAGGAGAACGAGAGTCTACGGGCCGGCGTGTCAGCCGAACAGCTGTGGTTCGGCAAAGCGGATGCGAGACGCCGGCTCACGCCGCTCGATGTGCAAGCGAGGGAGTTCGAGGTTGCGCGCTTCGGGAAGGGATACAAGATGCGACCGGTCGACGAGATCCTGGATGACGTGACCGACATGCTCGCGCAGCTCGAGGCTGAGAACGACGCGCTTCGAGCCGGGCGATCGACGCCGGGGTGATGGACAGGAGAACCCCCGCGTTTCGGCGGTGGCGGTCCCCACTGCATCACGCAGCAGGTTCCGCGGGATCGTTCGTCGGCTGACGACGGGATGGGCGCTGCGCATCCTGGTCACCGGAGGGAGCGGCGTGTGGGCCGTGCAGGCGATGCCCTCCTGCAGCCGCCGGGCGGAGGGGGTGGTCCTCCGCCTCGGTCTCCTCGGCGGGACCGGGGACCGACCACGCTTCGCCCGACCCACGCTTCGGAGCGACTCTCCACTTGGAGGACGCGGGGCACGCGCTCGTGGCCGCGCTCTTCGTGCCGAGCGGGATCTACAACGTCTGCCGCGATGGCGAACGCGTGTCGAACGAGCGGTTCCGGCGGATCAGCGGATGGGATCCCCCGCTGTGAGCCGTCGGTGGAAGCACGAACGCTCGCCCGTGTGGCACGCCGCGCCTTCCTGGTGGACGCGGGCCAGGAGCACGTCGCCGTCGCAGTCGACCCGGAGCTCCTCCCAGTGCTGGACGTGGCCGGACGTGTCTCCCTTGCGCCAGAACTCCTGCCGAGATCGGCTCCAGTAGACCATCCGCCCCTCGTCGATCGTGCGGTCAAGCCCCGCGCGGTTCGACCAGGCAAGCATCAAGACTACGCCCGTCTCGACGTCCTGGACGATCACCGGGATCAGCCCCTGACCGTCGAAGGTGAGGTCGTCGAGGTTCACGCGCTCCATCAGAGCCTCACCGGGATCCCGCGGGCCGACAGATGCTCCTTGACTTCACGGATCGTGAGGTCCCCGTCATGCCAGCGGGAGGCAGCAAGGACGGCATCGGCGTGGCCCTCGGTGAGGGCGTCCGCGAAGTGCGCCGGCTCCCCGGCGCCCCCGGACGCGATCACCGGCACCGCGACGGCACCGGCGATCGCGCGCAGCAGATCGAGGTCGTAGCCCTCGCCGGTGCCGTCGCGGTCCATCGACGTCAACAGCACCTCGCCGGCGCCGTGACGAGTGGCGGCCTCGTCGGCCCATCCGACGGCGTCACGCCCGGTCGGCGTGTGTCCCGCATCGACGTAGACCTCCCATCCGGCGCGGCTCCGCTTCGCGTCGATCGCGAGCACCACGCACTGCGTTCCGAACCGGTCTGCGCAACGGGCGAGCAGCGATGGGTCCCGCACGGCGGCGCTGTTCACGCTCACCTTGTCGGCTCCGGCCCGCAGCAACGCGTGCACGTCGTCCTCGTTGCGGACGCCACCGCCGACGGTGAGTGGGATGAACACCTCCTCCGCGGTGCGGGACACCACGTCCAGCGTCGCCGCGCGCTCCTCGAGCGTCGCGGTGATATCGAGAAAGACGAGCTCGTCGGCGCCCTCCCGGTCGTAGTGCGCGGCGAGTTGCACGGGGTCGCCCGCGTCGCGGAGCTCCTGGAACCGCACTCCCTTCACGACGCGGCCCGCGTCGACATCGAGGCACGGGATCACGCGTTTCGCGAGCATCGGCGCCTCCACCCGGGGGTCATCCTCTCGTCACCTGGGACAGCTTCAACGTCTTCTCGTACAACGCCTTCCCGGTGACCGCCGCCTCGCAGCCCACCTCGCGGAGGGCCCACACGTCCGCGGCGTTCCGCACGCCGCCGGACGCCATCACGGGCCGGTCGGTGAGCTTCAACACCTGCCGGTAGAGGGTGAGGTCGGGGCCATCGAGCGTGCCGTCGCGGGCGATAGCGGTGACCAGGTATCGAGGTGCGCCCGAGTCGTTCAGCTCGGAGAGCGTGGTTTCGAGCTTCGGTCCCTCAGCGCGCCAGCCATCCGTCATCAGGTGGCCGCCGCGGACGTCCACCGCGACCACCACCCGCTCGGCGAACTCCTCCACCGCGCGCCCGACGAACGAGGCGTCCGCGGCAGCCGCGGTCCCGAGGATCACCCGCGCGGCACCATCCTCGAACACGGCGGCGGCCGCTTCGAGCGAGCGGATCCCCCCACCGACCTGGACGGGCACGACAACCGCCCGGCAGATATCCCGGATCTCCCCCCGATTGTCGCCTTCGCCCAGCGCCGCATCCAGGTCGATCACGTGGAGCCTGCGCGCGCCCTGTTCCTGGAACCGCTCCGCGACCTCGACGGGATGATCGTCGTAGGCGGTCTCCTCCGTCGGGTCGCCGCGGCGCAGCCGCACGGCTCGGCCGCCTCGCAGATCGATCGCCGGGATCACGATCACCCCGAGACCGCTTTCACGAAGTTCGCGTAGATCGCGAGCCCGGCTTCGCCCGACTTCTCGGGGTGGAACTGCGTCGCGAACACGTTGTCGCGCGAGGCCGCCGCGGCGAATCGACGTCCGTGCTCGGCCACCCCCACCGTGTCGTCGTTGGCATCCGGGGCATAGGAGTGCACGAAGTAGAACCTCGCGCCGTCAGGGATTCCCTCCGCGTAGGGGTGCGTGCGTCGCCAGGCGACCTCGTTCCATCCGATGTGTGGCACCTTGACGCTGTCCGGGAGCCGGCGGGACACGCCGGGAAGAACCCCGAGCCCGACCTCCGGGTCCTCCTCGCTCCGTTCCAAGAGCACCTGCATTCCCACGCAGACTCCGAAGACGCGCTTGCCGGTTCCCACCGCTTCGGTGATCGCGCGATCGAGGCCCTTCGCGCGGATCGCGCGGACACAGTGACCGAAGTGACCGACCCCGGGGATCACGAGCGCGTCGGCGGCCGCGATCCGAGAAGGGTCGTCCGTCACGACCGGCTCGGCGCCGGCGTGCGCGAGCGCGCGGGAAACCGAGTGGAGGTTCCCGCTGCCGTAGTCGAGCACCGCGATCCGGGCCACGGGCGCTACAGCGTCCCCTTCGTGCTCGGAACGCCCCCGTGGCCGGTCGGCGCGCACGCGTCCCCCAGCGCCTTCGCGAGGGCTTTGAACTCGGCTTCCACCACATGATGCGGAGACCGCCCGGACCGCAGCCGCACGTGCACCGTGAGATCGGCCGCCTGCGCGAACGCCCGCACGAAGTCCTCGACCAGGCCCGTGTCGAACGTGCCGATCGTCTCGGCCGGCACCTCGACCTCGTGGAAGACGTAGTTCCTTCCCGAGAGGTCGAGCGCGACCTCGATCGCCGCCTCGTCCAACGGCACGACGATCGAGGCGAACCGGCGGATCCCAGCCTTGTCGCCCAGCGCCTCGACCAGAGCCTGTCCGAGCGCCAGGCCCACGTCCTCCACGGTGTGGTGCCCGTCCACGTCGAGGTCGCCCTTGCTCGTGACCGAGAGGTCCCATCCGGCGTGTTTGCCGAGCTGCTTCAGCATGTGATCGAAGAAGGGCAGTCCCGTGTCCGCCTCGGACGCTCCCCGTCCGTCGAGCGTCAGCTCGACCCGCACGTCCGTCTCCTTCGTGGTGCGCGATACCGTCGACGACCGTGGCATCTCAGGCCAGCACCTCCTCCAGCGCCTTCAGGAACAGGTCGACCTCGTGGGCTGTGCCCGCCGTCACCCGGAGCCCGTTGGGTACGACCGCGGTCAGGTCGCGGACGAGCACCCCTCGATCCAGCAGTCCCCGCCAGATCCCCTTGGCGTCTCCCGGCGGCTGGAACAGGACGAAGTTCGCCTGGGTAGGGAACACGGTGGCCCCTTCGATGGTTGAGAGCGCGCGCACGATCCGGTCACGTTCGATCCGGATCGCATCCAGGCCCGCGGCTGCATCGTCCGCGTGGCGCAGCGCCGTCACGCCGGCCGCCTGGGTGAGCGCGCTCATGTGGTAGGGGAGCCGGACGCGTTCGAGGTCCCCGACGACCTCAGGAGACGTCAGCACGTATCCGATCCTCGCGCCCGCGAGCGCGAACGCCTTGGAGAACGTCCGCACCACCGCGAGGTTCGGGTGCTCCGTCACGAGCGGGAGCGCCGTCTCTCCTCCGAACTCCACGTACGCCTCGTCGACGATCACGAGCCCCTCCGACCGCGAAGCCAGCGAACCGATCGCGTCGAGCGGCTGCGTGGTACCGGTCGGGTTGTTCGGCGAGCACACGAACACGACATCGGCGCCATCCGCGGCGGCCCATACGACGGCTCCGTCGTCGATCACGAAGGGAGGCTCCAGCCGACGTTCGGCGATATCCGTCTGCGTGAGCCAGCAGAGCCGCCGGTGCAGCAGATATGTGGGCTCGAAGAGGGCCGCACGACGGCCGGCACCGCCGTAGGCCATCAGGAGCTGCGTCAGGATCTCGTTGGAGCCGTTCGCGGTCCACACGCCGTCGAAATGGTGTCCCGTACGGTCGGCCAGGGTCTCGCGTAGGACCCGCATCTTCCCGTCCGGGTAGCGGTTCAGCTCCAGCTCGCGCACGGCGGCGGCGAGGTCGTCCGAGAATCCCGCGGGCAGCGGCAGCGGGCACTCGTTCGTGTTCAGCCGAGCGGCCACCTCGAGCTGCGGAGAGTCGTACGGCCCGACCTCGCGGAGGCCGGGCCGGGGGGAGGCGGGAGCGTTCACGCCCGATCCCTCCGGGCCGCCACCGCCTTCGCGTGACCGACCAGTCCCTCCGCGTTCGCGATCGCGGCCGCGGCCGCGGCATGCCGCGC
>JALZDC010000317.1 GCA_030862755.1 Actinomycetota bacterium | reverse complement strand
TCGTCCGGGCATCGAGCATGGCGGACGTCGTCGCCGCGGTGAACCACGCGCGGGACAATGGACTGGCGCTCGCGGTCCGTGGAGGTGGCCATAGCGTGCCGGGGTTCGGAACGGTCGACGACGGTGTCGTGATCGACCTGTCGGGGATGCGCGAGGTCTCCGTTGATACTGGGGCGAAAACCGCCCGAGCCCAGGGCGGCACGACGTGGGGGGTCTTCAACGACGCCACCAACGCGCACGGGCTGGCCACCACCGGAGGCATAGTCTCGACGACCGGGGTCGGTGGCCTGACGCTCGGCGGCGGGATCGGGTATCTTTCGCGCGGCGCCGGGCTCTCGTGCGACAATCTTCTGTCCGCCGAGGTTGTCACAGCGGATGGACAGGTCTTGACCGCGAGCCAGGAGGAGCACGACGACCTCTTCTGGGCGCTCCGTGGCGGCGGCGGGAACTTCGGCGTCGTGACCTCGTTCGAGTTCCGGCTCCACCCGGTCGCCGAGATCTACGGGGGGCCGATGTTCTTCGAGGTGAGCGATGCGCCCGACATCCTGCACTGGTATCGCGAGTTCATCGTCAACGCGCCCGAGGAGTTCGGTGGCTTCCCCGCGTGGCAGATCGCGCCGCCGCTGCCGTTCATCCCGCAGGAGCGTCACGGAGATACGTTCCTCGCGTTCGTGGCGTGCTGGGCCGGCCCTGTCGAGCAGGGTGAGGCGATGCTGAAGCCGCTGCACGACGTCGCGCCGGTCGTCGCGGAACACGTGGGTGCGATGCCGTACCCAGCGCTGAACAGCGCGTTCGATGCTCTGTATCCGCCGGGCCTCCAGCAATACTGGAAGACGAACTTCGTCAAGGAACTGACCAACGACCTGATCGACGTGCACCTGACGCACGGGCCGAACGTTCCCGCGGTTACCTCGACGATGCACATCTATCCGATCAACGGGGCGTGCCATAGGGTGGCATCGGATGAGACAGCCTTCGCCCACCGAGACGCGAGCTTCGCGATGAACATCGCGGGCATGTGGTCCGACCCTGCCGACAACGAGGCGAACATCTCCTGGGTCCGCGGATATTACGACGCGACGGCGTCCCACTCGGAGGAGGGCGGGTACGTCAATTTCATGTCCGATGACGACCAGGGCAGGATCCGTGCGAACTACAAGAGGAACTACGATCGGCTCGTCGAAGTCAAGCGCACGTACGACCCCGACAACTTGTTCAACGTGAACCAGAACATCGAGCCCTAGGCCGCGGAACCGACCGGAGGTCCCGCGGGGCCTCGGATGCGATCCGGCGAGGAGGCGTCGAGGTCGAGCGGCCCCCTCCGTCTCGCTCCGGGCGAGGGTTACTCGCCCGACAACCTTCCCGCCCGTCTGACGAGCTTCATCGGGCGCCAGCGAGAGCTCTCGGAGATCCACCGCCTCATGAAGTCGACTCGCCTCCTGTCCCTGGTCGGATAGGCGGAGGAGGGAAGGCGCCGACGACGGGCTCATGCTCGACCGGAGGAGCCCAAGATGCGCGTCGGCGATCGGCTCGTCGGCGAGGACACTGGGCGCCCACGAGTCGAGTCCCAGCTCGCGTAGCCCCATTCTCGCTCCACGCGGCCGAGGGCGACGTCCGGGGAGTCCGCCAGTCGGGCCAGCAACCCGGTCGTCGGCTCGAGCTTCGCGAAGATCAGTGCCCGCGTCCGCTCTGGGAAGGACGCGGTGAACAACCCCGACATCGCCCCACCCCCGAGCGTGCCGAAGAGCGCGGCACGCCCGCAGCCGGCCGCGTCCATCACCGCCTGGACGTCGCTCATCCGTTCCTCGAGGCTGGGGAGGGCATCCGGTGAGAAAACGATCCGACAGGCCGTCCGCGCTTGTCGAAGAGGATGAGACGCGAGACGAGGCGAGTTCGTTCAGGAATCGAGCGAGCGGAGGCAGCTCCCAGGCCAGGTCGAGATGGGTTGCTCCAGCCGGGCGACAGCACGAGGTCGATGGAGCGCTCGCCGACGACCTGATAGGCGATGTTGAAGCCGCCCGCTTTCGCGTATCGGACCTTCCGCTTAACGGCCGGAGTGTAAGCCCGACCGTTGCTCCATGCCTGCGAGGCCGTCCGAGTTGCCAGGGGGGAGCGAACACTGTTCAATCTCTCTCGAGCCCATGGCCGAGAGGGTTCAGAGATCTTCTTCCCCCACGCCCCGATCACAGGGGACGGAGGGGGTATTGGGGTTCCTTGGTCGCGACATGGCTGTCGACCTCGGGACGGCGAACACGCTCGTGTACGTGCGTGGACGCGGAGTCGTCCTGAACGAGCCGTCCGTCGTTGCGATCAACACCCTTACTGGAGCCATCCTGGCCGTGGGAGCCGAGGCCAAGAGGATGATCGGACGCACCCCTTCGCACATCCAGGCCGTCCGACCGCTGAAGGACGGTGTGATCGCGGATTTCGACGTGACCGAGAAGATGCTCCGCTACTTCATCCAGAGGGTGCACAAGCGCCGCCTCCTCGCCAAGCCACGCGTGGTCGTCTGCGTCCCCTCGGGCATCACCGGCGTCGAGCAGCGTGCCGTCGAGGAGGCGACGATCGCCGCCGGGGCGCGTCGCGCGTACATCATCGAGGAACCGATGGCGGCGGCGATCGGTGCCGGCCTCCCGATCCACGAGCCGACGGGGAACATGGTCGTCGACATCGGTGGAGGCACTACGGAGGTCGCCGTGATCTCGCTGGGTGGCATCGTCACGTCCACGTCGATCCGCATCGGCGGCGACGAGCTGGACGAGGCGATCATCCAACACGTCAAGAAGGAGTACTCGCTCTTGCTCGGGGAACGGACTTCGGAGGCGATCAAGCTTGCGATCGCGTCCGTCTACCCGATGCCGGAGGAGCTCGTCGCCGAGATCAAGGGCCGGGACCTCGTGTCCGGCCTGCCCAAGACCATCACGATCGCCGCCGAGGAGATCCGCCGGGCGATCGAGGAGCCGGTGAACGCCATCATCGACGCCATCAAGACCACCTTGGATCGGACCCCCCCCGAGCTCGCGGCCGACATCATGGATCGCGGGATGGTGTTGACGGGCGGTGGAGCCCTGCTGCGCGGCCTGGACAAGCGACTCCGCCATGAGACCGGGATGCCCGTCCATCTCGCCGACACCCCCCTCCAGGCGGTCGTGCTCGGGTCGGGCAAGTGCCTGGAGGAGTTCGAGGTCCTGCAGCGGGTCCTGGTGACGTCGACCAACCGGCGGTAGCCCGCCGTCGTGGCTATCCGGCAACGCACCCGCTCCGCCCGCCTCCTCGTTGTCACCCTCGTGGCGGCATCGCTTGCGATCATCACCCTCGACTACCGAGCCGGCGAGGAAGGGCCGCTCGCAGCGGCCGGGCGAGTGACCAGCAGCGCCATCGCCCCCATGCAACGGGCGGTCTCGAACGTCGTGCTGCCGATCAGCAACTTCTTCAGCAGCCTCGCGGAGCTCCCCTCGCTGGCCAGCGAAAACGATGAGCTCCGACGTCAGATGGACGACCTGAAGACCGTGCAGCAGCTGAACCAGGAGCTCGCCCGCCGCATCGAGACCCTCGAACAGTTACTGGGCTTGCAGACGATCACATCCCACACGATCGCCGCGCGGGTGATCGGAAGCGGAGTCTCCAACTTCGAGTGGGACATCACGATCGATCGTGGCTCGGCCGACGGGATCCAGGTGGACATGCCGGTCGTGACCGGAGCGTCGGACGGACCCCGCCTCGTCGGCCGGGTGATCCGTGTCACGCCGATCTCCTCCGTGGTCCAGCTCATGATCGATCCGGACTTCGCCGTCGCGGGAAGGCTGTCCACATCGCAAGAAGCCGGCCTCGTCATGGGTCGCGGGGAGGAAGACCTGCGGATGAGCCACCTGAGGGCCGGGATCGAGGTCAGCGAGACGGAGTCCGAATCCGTCTTCACCGTGGGCTACGAGGTGAACGATCAGCCCGGGCTCTATCCCGCCGGCATCCTCATCGGCACGGTTTCCCGGGCGTTCAGCGAGCCCGATGCCGTGGAGTCGTCCGTGACGATCCGCCCGGCGGTCGACTTCTCCACGCTGGAGTACGTACTCGTGATCGCTCGGGATCGAGCCGGACGGGGAGCGACACCGTGAGGCGGGTCCTCGTTCTCGTCGCCGTGATCGTGACCGCGTTGCTGTTGCAGACGACGGTGTTCCCCGAGCTCACCCTGCTCGGCGTGAAGCCGGAGCTGCTCTACCTGGTGACGGTGATCTTCGCGGTGCTCCGGGGCCCGGCGGAAGGCGCGGTCGTCGGCTTCGTGGGTGGTCTCGCGCAGGACTTCATGCTCAACATGCCGAAGGGGATCACGGCGCTCACGCTCACTATGCTCGGCTACACCGTGGGGCTGGCGCGGCAATTCATCACCTCGCCATCACCACTCTTGCCCGCGATCCTGGTGGCCCTCGGTACGGCTGGCGGGGTCGCCTTCCATCAGGCGGTGGCCTTCCTCCTCGGCGAGGAGGAAGGCCCGTTCGGCTACGTCGCGAAGGTCGTCCTCCTCACGGCCGTCTACGGCGCCGTGCTCACGCCGATCTTCTTCCCCGTCCTGCGCCGCGCAGCGGCGGCGACGCAGGCCGGAAGGGTGGTGCGCTTCTAGATGGAGCGGGCGGGATCGCGGCTCAAGATCCTCGCGTTCGTGGTGGCGTTCATGTTCGTGGCGCTGTCGACGCGGCTGTGGTTCCTCCAGGTGCTGGCAGGCCCCCAGCACGAACGCGACGCACGCGACAACTCGCTGCGAACGGTGAGGACCGAAGCCCTCCGCGGCGACATCCTGGACCGCAACGGCCGGCGTCTCGTCCGCAACCGGATCAGCCTCGAGGTTCGGATCAACCGCGATGATCTGGGGGACGAAGCCGAGGCCACGCTCGCGCACCTCTCGGAGATCCTTGGTGTTCCCGCGCAGGAACTCGGAGAGGAGCTCGATACGAAGCTGTACTACAGCTACCAGCCGGTTCCCGTGGCGGAGTTCGTCCCGGAGCAGGTCTACTTCAAGGTACGCGAGGAGCCGGAGAAGTTCCAGGGGGTCGAGGTCGTCGAGCAGAGCGTCCGGAGCTACCCCCACGATTCCCTGGGGGCCCACCTGGTCGGGTGGGTCGGGCAGATCAACGCCGAGGAGCTGAGCGATCGACGGTTCGCCGGGTACGGCCCGTCCGACCTGGTCGGCAAGGCCGGCCTCGAGGCCACGTACGAGCGCTGGCTCCGTGGGGAGCCTGGGGAGGAGCGCTTCCTCGTCAACTCGGACGGCGAGGTCCTCCGCGAGTTCGACCCCAAGCCGCCGGAGCCGGGTCACGATCTGCGGCTGTCACTCGACCTCGACATCCAGAAGATCGTCGAGGAAGAGCTTGCCGCCGGGATCCAGCAGGCGCGGACCGCGGAGGACAGCAGCGGGCGCAGCCTGATCGCGAACGCCGGCGCCGCGGTCGTGATCGATCCGAGGACGGGAGGCATCGTCGCCATGGCGTCGTGGCCGACCTTCCAGCCATCCGGGTTCGTGCGAGGGCTCACCGAGGCGCAGCGCTTCCGGTTGTTCGAGAGCAAGACCGCACCCATGCTCAACCGGGCGACGCAGATCACCTACGGGCCCGGGTCGACGT
>JALZDC010000302.1 GCA_030862755.1 Actinomycetota bacterium | reverse complement strand
CTCCTGGTGCTCGGCTGGGGCTCGTCCCTGGGGACGATCACCGCGTCCGTTGGGCGGGTGCGAGGCGAGGGTCGCAAGGTCGCGACGGCCCATCTGCGCCACCTGAATCCCTTCCCGGCGAACACGGGCGACGTGGTCCGGTCCTACCGGAAGGTCCTGATCCCCGAGATGAACATGGGCCAGCTCGCCTCGCTCATCCGGGCCAAGTACCTGGTGGATGCCCAGTCCTACACGAAGGTCCAGGGCTTGCCGATCTTCGCCGAGGAGCTCGAACGAGAGATCACGCGGATGCTCGATGAGTGAAGTACTGCGGAGGGGCGAGGCGTCGTCCGGTGAGGCGGCGACCCTCACGAAGAAGGACTTCACGTCCGATCAGGAGCCGCGCTGGTGCCCTGGGTGCGGGGACTACGCGATCCTGTCGGCGGTACAGGGATTCATGCCGGAGCTCGGCATCGAACCCCACAAGACCGTGTTCGTCTCCGGGATCGGATGCAGCGGTCGGTTCACGTACTACATGGACACCTACGGGATGCACGGGATCCACGGTCGCGCCCCGGCTCTCGCGACCGGGATCGCGGTCGCGAATCCGGAGCTGTCGGTCTGGGTGGTGACGGGGGACGGCGATGGACTCTCGATCGGCGGCAACCATCTGATCCACGCGCTGCGTCGGAACGTCAACATCAAGATCCTGCTGTTCAACAACCAGATCTACGGGCTGACGAAGGGCCAGTATTCGCCGACGTCGGAAGAGGGCAAGGTCACGAAGTCGACCCCCTTCGGGTCGGTCGATCACCCGTTCAACCCGATCGCGCTCGCCCTCGGCGTGGAGGCGACCTTCGTCGCCCGGACGCTCGACAACGACCGTCAGCACCTGAGCGAGGTCCTGCGCCGAGCCGCCCGGCACAAGGGGACCGCGTTCGTCGAGATCTACCAGAACTGCAACGTGTTCAACGACGGCGCGTTCGATCTCTTGCGCGAGAAGGCGCAGGGCAAGCACAACCAGATCCGGTTAGAGCACGGCCAGCCGATCACCTTCGACGAAGGCAACCGATGCGTGCGCATCGGAGAGAACGGCCGCTACGAGATCGCACGCACGGCGGAGACGGACGAGGAGAGCATCGTTGTGCACGACGCGCACGGCCGCCCGTCGTTGCCCTTCGCACTCGCACACCTCGCCAAGGGGCCTGACGAGCCATCGTGCATCGGCGTCTTCCACGAGGTCGAGCGGCCTGTGTTCGGGCAGGCGATCCAGCACCAGCTGCAGGCCGCGACCGAGCGCCTGGGCGGAGGCGACCTTGATAAGCTGCTTCGCTCCGGCGATACCTGGACGGTGGAGTAGCCCGGCCGAGCCGGCCGGCGGCTGGACGCCGAGCTCAGGCGTCGCCCTGGGGGCCGTAACGTGCCAGCGTCTCGGAGGAGACGGTCTCCATCCGTTGGAGCTCCCGAACCGTTTCCGACAGCACGCCCACGAGCTCCTCCAGATGGCCGGCCGTCACGTCCTGACCGAGGCTCACCCGGAACCCCGTGGTTCCTGGGAAGCCGACCTGCTCGAGGACAGGGGAGGGGTCTTCCGGCCGACCGCTGCAGAGCGAGCCCGCGCCTACCCGGAAGCCGCGGTCGTCGAGCGTCATCATCAGCGTCGCCGGGTCGAGCCCGGTGACGCTGAAACCCACGAGATGAGGCGTCCGGTGGGTGGGATGCCCATGCACGGTGGCACCCGGTACTTCCATCGCGATGCGATCCCTGAGGTCGGCGGTGAGCGACCACTGTGCGGCCGCCCGGTCGGCCATCGTGGCGAGGGACGCGGTGAGGGCTGCCGCCATCCCGGCGATCCCCGGGGTGTTCTCCATCCCCGACCGGCGCTTACGCTCACGGTCGTCGCCGCACGGGTAGGCGGTGATCGTCAGACCTCGGCGCACGTACAGCGCTCCCACGCCGGGCGGTCCACCGAACTTGTGGGCCGAGAGCGAGAGCAGGTCGACCCCCAGCGCCGGCGCGTCGATCGGGAGCCGCCCCACGGTCTGGCACGCGTCCGTGTGGAATCGGACGCCTGCCTCGCGCGCTAGGCGGGCGGCCTCGGCGACCTGCTGGATCGTCCCGATCTCGTGGTTCGCGTGCTGAACCGATGCGAGGACCGTGCCCGGTGCCCTCACCTCCGCCGCGAAGCGATCCAGATCGACCCGGCCGTAGGTGTCGACGGGGATCGTCACGACCTGGAAGCCGTCCGACTCGAGCGCGTCGGCGACCCCGCCGACCGCCGGATGCTCGACGGCTCCGAGGACGATCCTCGTGCCGAGCTCGCGGACGGCTCGCACTCCGCCCCAGATCGCGAGGGCGATGGACTCCGTGCCGCCGGAGGTGAAGACGATCTCGTCGGGCTGGGCGCCGATCGCTCTGCCGACCTGCTCGCGACCCTCGTCCAGCAGCGAGCGGGCCGTTCTTCCCGGTCGGTGGATGTGCAGCGGATCGCCGTACAGCTCGAGTGAGGCGACCACCGCGTCACGCGCCTCGGGGAGCAGGGGAGTGGCCGAGGCGGTGTCGAGGTAGAGGTCGGCGACCATCTCCGCCTCAGCGTACCCGCCGGGCCAACTCGGCCTACGGGGTCGCCGGCACCTTCCCGCGGAGGAACACCGTCGTGTACAGGACACCGGCGATGATGGCTCCGGCGATCGGGCCCACGATCCACACGAGCGCGTCGTCCCAGAGGCCGCCGACCAGCGCGGGGCCGAACCAGCGCGCGGGGTTCATCGCGGCCCCGGTGAACGGCCCGAACGCGAGGATGTCGAACGCGATCACCAGGCCGATGGTGAAGCCCGCCGTCTTGTTCCAGGGTCCTCGGTCGTCAACGGCGGTGCCGAACACGACGAAGACGAGGAAGAACGTCAGGACCGCTTCGATCACGACGCCCTTGCCCACCGCGACATCCGGTCCGAGGGCAGGGACGCCCGCGCCGCCGGCGTCGAAGAGATCGCCGCCGACCACGAAGCGGACCAGCAGCGCGGCGACGACGGCGCCGGCCGTCTGCGCAGCGATCAGGACGAGGCCCCGCTGGGTGGAGATCCTTCCGGCAGCCCAGAGCGCGATCGTGACGGCGGGGTTCACCAGGCCTCCGGAGATGTGGCCGGTCACCGACACCATGACGGCCAGCACGAGCCCGTGCGCGAGCGCCACGCCCACGAGGTCGAGCTGCCCCCCGGCAGCGAGGATGACGGCCCCGGCACCCACGAAGATCAGCGCGAAGGTCGCCACGAACTCCGCGACCGCTGCCTTCCCCAGACTCTCCACGGGCGGAGCGTAACCCGCCGCCCGCGGTCGTTCAAAGTCCGGGGGTGGCGCGGAAGCGAGTAGCATCGCGACCGTGGACGTGCTCTTGGTGTCGCCGGACGATCGGTCACGCCAGCTGATGGCGCTGGCCGTGCGGAGCATCGAGCGCAGGCTCGGTCAGGAGCTTCGCTTCCGCGCCGCTCGCGACGGTGAGCTGGGCACCAACGCGGCGCTGCGGGATCGTCCGGACGTGATCGTGGCGGATGAGATCATGTCCCGCGAGGGCGCCTTCGGGCTCGCCAGGACGCTCCGGGACGACGAGGAACCGTACACCGGGGTCATCGTCATCCTGTTGGAGCGCACACACGACTCGTGGCTCGCCAAGTGGTCGGGCGCCGATGCGTGGTTCGTGAAGCCCGTGGACCCGTTCGAGCTGGCCGACCGGCTGCTCGACCTCGTGACCGAGAAGGAGAGCGCGTGAAGATCAAAGGGACCTGCAAGCGGGACGGCCGGGAATTCTTCGTGGAGCAGGTCGTCGACCTGGGTGGAGAGTGCCCGTGGGACGGGGAACCGTTCAACGCCGATTACGCAGCCGTGCTCGTGGAGTCGTTGCGCGAGGCCGAACGACTCGGATCGGGGTTGGTTCGAGCGCTCGAGCGGGTGGCTTCCTTGCATCCCGCCTTCACGCTGGATGAAGAGAGCGTGCTGGGGGAGTTGAGGAACCAGCTCGGACGGTTCCATCGAGACCTCGTCCGCCAGGGCTGACGGAGGGTGATCGGGGTGTCGTCGGTCGAGAACGGCTTCGGGGTCGAGGTCCGGGGGGACGAGGGCACGTGGCGCGTCGCGATCCTGAGCCCGGAGGGGGACGTGGTTGCGGAGCGTGCATGCCACGACGGTGCGGAGGCGCGAACCTATGCCTCGACGGTGCGCCAGCACATCTACTGGCTCTCGCCCGAGAAGTTCCGCGAGTACTACCGGATCGAGGCGTAGACGATGGGCTTCAACGCCATGCAGCCTGGGAAGGTCAAGAAGGCAGACCTGATCATCGCCGGCGTGACGCTGTTCGTCATCGTCGGACTTGTGCTGTGGGCGGTGCTGTGATCGATGGGCGGTCGCCCGGCGAACTCGACCACTGCTACATGACCACCACCGGTCGCCACACGGGGACGCCGCACCGGATCGAGATCTGGTTCGCGCTCGGCGACGGGGTCGTCTACATCCTTTCGGGCGGGGGCGACCGCTCGGATTGGGTCAGGAACCTGATGATCTCGCCGGAGGTCGTCCTCGAGATCGGCGACGCGAAACGGACGACGAGGGCCCGGGTCGTGACGGATCCTGCGGAGGACGCCATGGCGCGACGGATCGTCCTCGACAAGTACCGGGCGCGAGACGTCGGGGACCTGAGCGACTGGGGTCGCACGTCGCTCCCGATCGCCGTCGACTGGAGCTAGCCCTCCTCGAAGCCGATCGAGAACATCCGCTCGAGGTCGTGCTTCGAGTACACCTGGAACGCGATCAGCGTTTCGGTCCGCTCCACCCCTTCGACCCTCGAGATCCCCCCCGGGATGACCTTGGCGAGATCGTCGTGCTCGCTGACACGCACGATCGCGACGAGGTCGAACTCGCCGGCCACGGAATAGACCTCGGAGACACCGCCGATCTGGGCGATCGCCTCGGCGGCCTCAGCGATCTCGTCGATCTCGCACTGGATGAGGACGACGGCGTGGACGGTCATCGTGTCCTCTCGAGGACGACGGCGAGCCCCTGCCCGCCAGAGGTGCAGAGGGTGGCCAGCCCCAGGGCGGCACCCCGGTCCCGCATCTGGTACGCGAGCGACAGCAGGATCCGCGTTCCGCTCATCCCGATCGGATGACCGAGCGAGATGCCGCCGCCCAGGAGGTTCAGCCGGTCCCGATCGAACTTCAGCTCGCGTTCACAGGCGATCACCTGCGCCGCGAATGCCTCGTTGATCTCGATCAGGTCGATGTCCGCCAAGGACAGACCGGTCTTCTCGAGGACCTTCGTCGTGGCGGGGACGGGGCCGATACCCATGATCTGCGGCGGGACCCCCGCCCAGCTGATGCCCGCGATCCGCGCGAGAGCCTCGCGCCCCTCGGCGCGCGCCCGCGACTCCGACATCAGGACGAGCGCGGCGGCCCCGTCGGTGATGCCGGCGGAGTTGCCGGCCGTGACGGATCCGCCCTCTCGGAACACAGGAGCCAGGGTCGCGAGACCCTCGAACGTGGTGTCCGGGCGAGGGTGTTCGTCGCGGGTCACCGTGATCGTGCCCTTCCCGGACGTATCCTTCGCCTCGACCGGGACGATCTCGAGCGCTCGTGCGGCGGCGCCGGACGTGGCTTTGCGCTGCGACTCGAGGGCGAACTCGTCCTGCTCCTCCCGCGTGATGTCGTAGACGTCGACGAGGTTCTCCGCGGTCTCGCCCATCAGCAGACCGCAGAGCGGGTCCAGGAGCCCGTCTCGGTACATGGCGTCGTAGGCCGTGGCGTTGCCCATCCCGTAACCGATGCGCATGTGGTCGAGGAGGAACGGAACCCGCGTCATGTTCTCCATCCCGCCTGCGAGCACGACCTCCGCCTCGGCCAGCGCGATCTGCTGGGCTCCCAGCTGGACAGCCTTCATGCCCGACCCGCAGGCGATGTTGACGTTGAACGCGGAGACCTCCTCCGGAACGCCGGCGTGGATACTGACCTGCCGGCCTGTGTTGGGCCCGTTCCCCGCCTGGCGGGCATGACCGAAGATCGTCTGATCGACCGCGTCCGGAGCGACGGTCGCACGCTTCAGCGCCTCGACGGCGGCGGCCGCCCCGAGCTCGACCGTCGGCGTCCCGGCGAACGAGCCGAGGAACTTCCCGATCGGCGTTCGGGCGCCTTCGACGATCACCGCGCGCTCCATGCGAGCCAGTCTATCCGCCACTCGGGTCTGGCCCGCCCATCGCTCGGTACAGGTCCCGCAACGGACCGATCTCGCCGCCGTGGTGTGCGTCGTGGTGGATCATCGTCCAGAAGATGCGCCAGGCCGGCCACTCCTCGCCCCAGTTGGTCGGCACGGGCCGATCGAGGTTGGCGTCCTCCAGCTCCGCGAGATCCTCGGTGAGCAGGGCGTGGCCCGAATCCAGCATCTCGAGGGCATCCCCACGGGTGCCCGGCGTCTCGATCGTGAGCCACGTCTGCTCGCCTGGCCCGAACGCATGCTCGTGGTACATCACCTTGCACATCGCCACGTGCGCGAGACGCCAGGCGATCGTGGTGAACGGAGCGGGCTCGGGGTCGGGCTCCTCGTAATGGTGCTCCCAACGACCTCGTTCATCTCGGAAGACCGTCCAGCTCCCGGGCACCGGCTCCCAGAAGAACTCGTCATCGGTGAGCCCGTGCAGGCGCGAGCGCATGTCGTGGAAGGTCTCCGACATCTCCCGCGCGAGCAGGTCGACGGCCGCGCGCATACGTCGAGCCTAGCGCCGCCGCACTCGAGGAAGCTCCGTGTCGATGGCCCATCGGAGGATCGCGGCGATCCGCGCGCCGCCGTCGACGGGCTCCGCCAGCGGGACGTCACAGGCGACGAGCCGAACGGGGTTCCTGGCGAGCCAGGAGCGGACCGCGGAGAGCTCGTC
>JALZDC010000068.1 GCA_030862755.1 Actinomycetota bacterium | reverse complement strand
GGCGGAACGCGTTCCCCGGCGTGATCACCAAGGTCACGAAGGACAAGGTCTCGGCGCTCGTCGAGATCCAATCGGGTCCTCACCGGATCGTGTCTCTGATCACGCGCGAGGCCGCCGACGAGCTTGGGTTGAAGCCCGGGGTGGAGGCTGTCGCCACCGTGAAGGCGACGAGCGTAATGGTCGAGGTTCCCCGGTGAGGACCGCGGCGGTCGCCGAGCGCCGATCACCGTTCCGGATCGGCCTGGGAGAGGCGACCGGTGCCGTCGCCGACCTCGGTGTGATGGTGCCGCTGGCTACGGCGCTGATCCTCGTGAACGGCCTGGACGCGGGGGCCGTTCTCGTATGCGCCGGACTGCTCGTCCTCGCGACGGGGATCGTCTTCCGGATCCCGTTCCCGGTACAGCCATTGAAGGCACTGACGGCGGTCGCGGTCGCACAACAGCTCTCGCCCGGCGTGATCCACGCAGCCGGGCTAGAGATCGCCGCGGTGCTGCTCCTCCTCTCGATCCGACACGTGGCCGAAGTCGTCGCCCGGGTGTTCACGAAGCAGGTCGTCCGGGCGCTCCAGCTCGGGGTCGGCGTCCTCCTGGTGACCGCCTCGGTCAGGCTCGTCCTCGCTCCGCCCGACGTGTTCTTGGGGACGCCGGGCGCCCCCTGGCCCTGGTTGCTCATGATCGCCACGTTCGCGGGGGTGGTCGTGGCGGCTCGTACCCGACACTACTGGGTCATGCTCGGGGTGCTCGCTGTGGGCGCGGCTGCCGCCTCGATCGCCGCGAGCCCGCATGTCGGCGGCCCGTCCTTCTCCTTGCCGGAGCTTCAGGTCCCGGCCGCCGGCGCCTTCGCGTCGGCCTTCTTCCTCCTCGTCGTGCCCCAGCTCCCGCTCACATTCGGGAACGCCGTGGTCGCAGTGAACGACCTGGCTCACGACTACCTGGGTCCGGATGCATCCCGTGTGTCGCCATCCCGCGTGTGCCTCTCCTCCGGGATCGGCAATGTCGTGTCGGGCGTGCTGGGGGGGATGCCGATGTGCCACGGGGCCGGCGGGTTGACCGCACACGTCCGCCTCGGAGCCCGCTCCGCCGGGATGAACGTGCTGCTCGGTGGGTCCCTCCTGATCCTCGGGCTGTTCTTCGCTGCCCAGGTGCCCGTGCTCCTCGGATCGCTGCCGGTCTGGTGCCTCGCCGCCTTCCTGGCGTATGCCGGGCTCCGGCATGCGTGGCTCGTGTCCGACCTCCGCGGTGTCGACCTGGTCCTCGCCCTCGTCGCGGGCGGACTCGGGGCTTGGCTCGGAAACCTGGCCATCACCGCAAGCCTCGCCCTTCTGGTCGTCCATGGACGTCGCTTCGTCCGGCCGCTCACCCCACCTGCCGGTACCCTGAGCCAGTGAGAACCGACGAGCGCCCTGTTACGGATACGGACGAACCCTCCGACGCGCCGAAGAAGAACCGGCATCCGGCGCTCTCGTTCCTCGGAGAACTGCCCGGCCTGATCCTCATGGCGGTCGCCCTGGCGCTGCTCATCAAGAGCACCCTGCTGCAGGCCTTCTGGATCCCGACGGGATCCATGGAGCCCACCCTCATCCCCGGCGACAGGGTGATCGTGGCCAAGGTCCCCTACTACTTCCACGACCCGCAGAGCGGCGACATCATCGTGTTCGAGGAGCCGGACCCGGCGAATGAACCTGAACGCGGCGTCTGGGGAGCGTTCACCCACTGGCTGGGACAGGGGCTCGGGTTCACCCCGCCCGACCACCCCGACTACATCAAGCGGGTGATCGGCGAGCCGGGGGACGTGGTGTACGCGAAGGGAGGCCATGTCTTCGTGAACGGCATCCAGCTCTCCGAGCCCTACCTGGAGGTCGAGACCGCCCGGTTCCCCAGGACGAAGGTTCCGCAGGGCGAGCTGTTCGTGTTGGGCGACAACCGCTCCAACTCCCTCGATTCGCGTTTCGGGCTCGGGTTCGTGCCGATCGACCGCGTGATCGGGAAAGCCGTGGTCGTCATCTGGCCGGCTGAGAACTTCGGTGGCCTGCCGGGCTGAGGAACGTCCGTGCGTTGGCTCCTGATCGCTGGCCTCACCCTGATGGCACTGTGGTTGCTCGCCGTTCTCGTCTCCCTGTGGCTCGGTCGGAAGACCCTCGCTCGCGAGCTGATCTCACTGCTCCCGAACCTCGTCCGTCTCTTCCGAGGCCTCCTCGGCGACGAGCGCGTGCCGCGTTCGTCGAAAGCGCTCCTCCTGCTCGGCGTCGTGTGGCTGGCCTCACCGATCGATCTGATCCCCGAGTTCCTGCCCGGTGTCGGCGCCATGGACGACGCGGTGGTCGCCGGCCTGGTGCTTCGGCGCGTCGTGAAACGAGCAGGGCCGGACGTCGTGAAGGATCATTGGCGTGGGGACCCGCGGACCATCGGACTCCTGCTCCGGGTCGCCTGCATCTCCTCGACGGACGCATCGTCCCGGCCCGGCATCGGATCGTAACCGCGCGATCGCGTCTGCTCCTCCACCGGGACCGGCTTTACCTCCTAGCCGATCCCGCGCTCCCTCGCCCACTCGTCGAGCAGTCCGTACGCCTCTTCCTCGGGTATCTCGCCGCGCTCCATCCTGACCTCCATCAGGTACGCGAGGGCTTCCCCGACCAGTGGACCCGGATCGAGGCCGAGCCTCTCCATCACCTGGCGACCGTCGAGCTGCGGACGCATCGCGTCGAGGTTCTCCTGCTCGGCGAGACGTGCGATCCGTTCCTCCAGCTCGTCCTGCAGGCGCGCGAACCGTTCGGCGCGCTTCGGATCTCGGGTGGTGCAATCAGCGCGCGTGAGCAGGTTCAGCTTGTCGAGCAGCGGCCCGGCGTCACGCACGTAGCGTCGTACGGCCGCGTCCGTCCAGCCGTCGCCGAAGCCGTGGAATCGGAGATGCAACTCGATGAGCGTGGAGACGTCCTCCACCACCGCGTTCGGATACCGCAGCTCCCGGAGGCGCTGCTCGGCCATCCGCGCACCCACCACCTCGTGGTGGTGGAACGACACGCCGTCGGTCGTGATCTCACGGGTCGAGGGCTTGCCGATGTCGTGGAGCAGACCCGCCAGCCGCAGAACGGGGTCGGGCTCCAGCCGTTCGACGACGGCGAAGGTGTGCCGTAGGACGTCCTTGTGGCGATGCACCGGGTCCTGCTCGAGCTGCAACGCCGGCAGTTCTGGGAGGAATCCGTCCGCGAGCCCCGTCTCGACGAGGAACAGCAGGCCGGCGCCCGGCGACTCGCCCGCCAGCAGCTTGTCGAGCTCCTCACGAACGCGCTCCGCCGACACGATGCGTAGGCGTTCCCGCATCCGTGGGATCGCCTCGAGCAGGCGCGAAGCGGGCGTCATCCTCAGCTGCGAGACGAACCGCGCGGCTCGCAGCATCCGCAACGGGTCGTCCGAGAACGCGATCTCGGGATCCAGCGGCGTGTCGAGCCGCTTCGCCGCGAGATCCCTGACGCCCTCGAACGGGTCGACGAACTCAGCGTCCGGCAGCCGAACGGCCATCGCGTTGATCGTGAAGTCGCGTCGCGAAAGATCGGTCTGTATGTCCTTTGCGAAGGTGACGGCCGGCTTGCGCTCGTCCTCGGGATACCGCTCCTCACGGAAGGTCGTGATCTCGAGCACGCGGCCATGCCGACGCGCTCCCACGGTCCCGAAACGCACGCCCACGAGGTACTGGGCCTCAGCCCAGCCACGAAGGAGCCGAGACGTCTCCGCCGGCGAGGCATCGGTCGCGAAATCGGCGTCGGTGTCGGGCGCGAGCCGACCCATCACCAGGTCTCGGACCACGCCCCCCACCAGATACAGCTCATGCCCGGCGGCCTGGAAACGGTCGCCGAGCTCCTTCGACAACGGATCGATCTCGAGCGTGGTCACGTGTGCTCACCTTACCCCCGGGACTTCGCTGGACAGGGCGCGGTACGGTGCGGCCGTGCCCATCTGGCTCGGGTTCGTGTGGACGCTGCCGAACACCCTGCTCGGCATGATCCTGGGCGTCTTCACCTTCCAAAAGCCGCACGTGCGACATGGTCTGATCCTCTTCGACCGGCACCGCCGCGGGCTGACGAGGCTGATGCCGCGTCTGGGAAGGACCGCGATGACGGTCGGATTCGTGGTCCTCTCCGCGACACCCCTCGAGGGACGGTTGCTCGCGCACGAGCGACAGCACGTGCTTCAGTACATGGTCTGGGGGCCGTTGTTCATCCCGGTGTACTTCCTGCTCGCGATCCCATTCGGGTACCGCCGACATCCCATGGAGCGCGCGGCGATCCGCGCGGCGGACGTCCCGAACTAGATGGGAAGGCTGTCGCTAGCGGTCGTGGCCTCCTCGAAGGCCGCTCGCCTCTCGAGCGTGCCGTGCAGGGCGAGGTCGAAGTCGTGCGGGTTCGTCGCCGTCCGGCGAGCTTCGTCCGGGGAGACGATGCCTTCCTTCACGAGCTTCACGAGCGCCTGGTCGAAGGTCTGCATCCCGTAGAACTCACCACCGGCGATCACCTCGAGGATGCCTGCGGTCTCGTTCGGGTCCACGATCCTATCGAACACGCGGCCCGTGTTCACCAGGACCTCCACCACCGGCACGCGGCCCTTGCCGTCGGCGCGAGCCACGAGACGCTGAGAGACGATCCCACGCAACGCGCCGGCGAACGACGAACGGATCTCACGCTGCTGCTCGGGCGGGAACAGGTCGAGCACCCGGTTGATGGTTTCCATCGCGTCGATCGTGTGAAGGGTCGAGATCACGAGATGGCCCGTCTCCGCCGCCTGGATCGCCGCCATCGCCGATTCCCCGTCCCGGATCTCGCCGATGAAGACCACGTCTGGGTCTTGGCGGATCACGTGGCGGAGCGCGGTCGCGTACGAATCGGTGTCGATGCCGATCTCGCGCTGCTGGATGATCGAGAGCTGGTCGTCGTGCACCACCTCGATCGGGTCCTCCACCGTGATGATGTGTGCCCGGCGGGTGCGGTTGATGTGGCCGATCATGGACGCGATCGTCGTGGTCTTCCCGGTCCCGGTGGGACCGGTGATCAGGATCAGGCCTCGGGGGGAGCTCGCCAGCGTGGCCATCACCGGCGGGAGGCGAAGCTCTTCGAACGAAGGCACCTCGGCGCGGACCCGCCGGATCGCGAGCCCGATCACTCCGCGCTGACGGAAGACGTTCACACGGAACCGACCGACACCCGAAAGCGTGTATCCGAGGTCTGCCTCGTTCGTCTGCTCGAACTCCCGCGTCTTGTGCTCGGTCATCAGCGCGGCGGCGAAGCGGTCCGTGTCCGCCGCGGAGAGGTAGCCGAGCTCGGCCGGCGAGAGCTCGCCGTCCACGCGCACGAAGGGCACGTTCCCCGCCTTCAGGTGGAGATCGCTCGCTCCGCGCTCGACCGTGTACCGCAGCAATTCGTCGATGTCCATGCCAGACCGACGCTCCTTCATCCATCGCTGGGCGCGCCTCATCGGCGCTTCGGTTCAAGCATCGGCCCGAGTGACCGGAGACCTGAGGATCCCAACCTAGAATCAGCACGGATGGGCGAGGCCGGCCAACCACGGAAGGGCGAGGGTGGTGGGGCGGCGGGCGTCGCGAAGCGGCGGCGGCGCCGACGCCCCAGGCGAGCATCCGGGCAGAAGGCCGAGGGGGCAGCGAAGACCGCGACCCCCACGGCCACCAAGACGGGATCTTCCCGTGGTGGCGTTCCCGCGTCTGTCCGTTCGACGAGGAAGAGAGGCTCGAGGAAGAGCTCGAGCAAGAAGAAGTCGACGAAGACCCGTCGGAAGGCGCCGGCCGTCCCCACCAAACGGGAGATCTCAGCAGGGGGCGTCGTCTACCGTCGGAACGACGACGAGGTGGAGGTCGTCCTCGCCTCCCGCCGCACCCGACGCGGACAGCTCGCCTGGGGACTCGCGAAGGGTGGGATCGAGGACGAGGAATCCATGGAGGACGCGGCCGTCCGGGAGGTTCGCGAGGAGACCGGCCTCCTCGCCGAGATCGAAGCGTCGCTCGGGGAGACGCGCTACTTCTATGTCTGGGAGAACGTGCGCATCCGCAAGACCGTGCACTTCTTCCTGATGCGCCACACGGGCGGCGACATCGACGACCGGGACGACGAGATGGAGGAGGTCCGTTGGTTCCCGCTCGAACGCGCGCTCCAGCGCGCCGCGTACCGGGGTGAGCGAGACGTGCTCGTCCGAGCCGCCGAGCTGCTGCGGTGAGTCTGCGCCCGTGACGTTGGGCGACATCGCGATCGGCGTCGGGATCGGTCTCGTGTCCGGCTTGCTCGCGGGGCTGTTCGGGGTGGGAGGCGGCATCGTGATGACCCCCGGTATCCAGGTACTGCTGGGGGCTCCGCCGGTCGTAGCTCTCGCAACGCCGCTGCCGGCGATCTTCCCGACCGCGCTCACGGGCGCTCTCACCTACCGGCGTGGCGGCGAGCTCGATACCCACGCGGCCGCGTGGCTCGTCGGCCCCGGCCTCGTTGCCGCGGCTCTGGGCGCCTTGCTCACGGACTTCATCGACACCACGACCCTGCTCCTCGTGACCGCCCTCCTCCTCGGCTGGCAGGCGGTCGCGATCCTTCGGGACGCCCGCGGAG
>JALZDC010000294.1 GCA_030862755.1 Actinomycetota bacterium | reverse complement strand
CAAGCGCGTGATCGCGATGGACCTGGGTGCTCGACCGTTGTCGTTGATCAACCCGGAAGTGTTCTGGCGCAGCGACGAGACCATCGAGCTTTGGGACGACTGCATGAGCGTTCCCGATCGCGTCGTCCGAGTGCGACGCCACCGATCGATCTCGATCCGCTACTTCGACGAGCAGGGGCGACCCCGGGTATGGCGGCGTCTTCCGCCGGACATGAGCGAGCTGCTGCAGCACGAGATCGACCATCTCGACGGCGTCCTCATGACCGCGCGTGCCGACGGGGCCGAGGCCGTCCGATCGATCTCGGAGCACGCAAGGCTCGTCGAGGCCACACGACAAGCCCATCGCCTGTCCCTTGCGGCCATCGCCGACGCCGCCCGCACGATCGATCCGGTGTTCCTGCACACCCCGCAGTACGAGTGCGAACCACTGTCGCAGGAGCTCGGCTGCTCGCTCACGTTGAAGGTGGAGACCGTGAATCCGATCCGGAGCTTCAAGGGCCGGGGGGCCGACTACTTCCTCGCCCGGGTGACCGCCGCCGGCGACGAGCGCCCCATGGTGTGCGCCAGCGCGGGGAACTTCGGGCAGGCCATGGCCTACACCTGTCGGAAGCGCGGACGACCCCTCGTCGTCTACGCGAGCGAGCACGCGAATCCGCTCAAGGTCGAGCGGATGCGTGCGCTGGGGGCCGAGCTTCGATCGACGGGGAACGACTTCGACGCCGCGAAGGCCGAGGCCAAACGATTCGCCGCCGAGACGGGCGCGCGCATGGTGGAGGACGGCCGGGAGCCCGAGATCAGCGAAGGCGCCGGCTCCATCGCCGTCGAACTGCTCGAGCGCGACGACGTCATCGACGCCGTGACCATTCCCCTGGGGAACGGCGCCCTGCTGAACGGGATCGCCCGCTGGCTCAAGGCGGCGTCGCCATCCACACAGGTCGTGGGAGTCTCGAGCCGCGGCGCCGACGCCATGGAGCGATCGTGGCGGACGGGTCGCGTCGTCGAGCGGCCGAGCGTCGACACGATCGCCGATGGCGTCGCGGTGCGCGTCCCGATCCCAGAGGCGGTCGAGGACATGCGCCATGTCGTCGACGATGTCGTGCTGGTCGGGGACGATGTGATCCTCCGGGCGATGAGGCTGCTCCACGAGCAGGCTGGCCTGCTGATCGAGCCCGCTGGAGCCGCCGGGATCGCTGCGATCCTCGCCGACGCTGAGCGGTACCGAGGCCGACGAGTGGCGACCGTGCTGTGCGGCAGCAACGTCACTCGGGTCGACGCGGAGCGATGGCTCGTCGGCGCGGAGCAAGCTCGAAGATAGCCGGATGATAGGGCCGATCTGCTGCTGGAGGTTCCCCCCGCTCTGCCGGCGGACGCGGAGGAGGTGACGTCTGCATCCGACCGGGGATCCCTGGTCGCGAACCGCCCGACTGACCGTCGACTGAACCGTGAACCGCAGCCCCAGGTCGTGAGGGAGGGCGGTTGCTCCTCTTGAACACCGCCTCATCCTTGAGAACATGAAGGAGCCGGAGGCGGTTCACACACCGTCCTGCTAGTTCCACACCGATCGACGTTGCGCTTTCGGGCTGATCCGGCGGATACATAGGGGGGTGCATCTTGAGCGGGCACGACGCGTCCGGACGCCGAGAGGCTCCGCCCGAGTAAGAGGGGTCCCCCTAACGGGGGCCCGAGAGCATCCCCCGCGAAGACGCTCAGGTCGGCGTCTGGCCCTGCCGAAGGGAAGGTTGTCGAGCAGGGGACGGACTCTCAAACCGTTCCCGAGGAGGAACGGGTGGCGTCCAAGAGGCAACTCTCCGTCGGCCGGCCGATCGTGTGGGCCGGTGTCCTCGTGCTGTCGGGCGGTCTCGCCGTGGGCGCCTGGTTCCTGAAGTCCACCGGCCTCGAAAGAGGCGTGAAGGCGGCGAACAAGGTCGCGGCGGCCACCGTCAGGAAGGACCTCGCCCCGTTGCTGACGACGTCCGACGTTCGCGAGCCGATGTCGGAAGAGGGATCCGCTGATCTCCAGCGGGTCGTCGAAGCACGGATCCTCGACGAGCACACCACGACCGTTCGGATCTGGACGGCGAGCGGCACGCTCGTCTACTCCTCGACCGGTGAACTGACCGGCACGCGAGGCGGCAACGAGCGCGGGATCCGGATCGCCACGACCGGCGAGGGGAAGACCACATCCACCGCACCCGCCAGTGAGCTCGGGGTACTCGACATCTACACGCCGCTCCGGATCGGCGTGGACGGCGCGTCGGTGGCAGCCGTTCAGCTGGTCGAGTCGTACACACCGATCGTCGAGGCAGCCGGCCAGCCGTGGGGCCTCGTGCAGTCCGTCGCCGGCGGCCTCGCCGCGATCTCCCTCCTCATGGCTGTCGTCTCCTTCGCGTTCCTGCGAGCCGGAAGGTTCGGCAAGCGCGAGGGCATGGGCTTCACGCCTCCCAGC
>JALZDC010000267.1 GCA_030862755.1 Actinomycetota bacterium | reverse complement strand
AGCAACCGTCGTGCCAGCATCAGAGCCGGGGAGAAGCGCACGTCGTCGGTGCCGGATTTGAACGCCAGCCCGAGGAGCGCGATCCGCTTGCCCTCCAGGTTCCACAGGGCTTCCTCCACCTTCGCCGCGGCGGCCTCGACGGCCTCATCGTTCAGCCGCTCGACCTCCTCCAGAAGCGGGAAGGGGTAGCCCAGTCGCTCGGAGAGTCGCCTCAGGGCGGCCACGTCCTTCGGGAAGCAGTAGCCGCCGTAGCCGATCCCGGCATTCAGGAACGCACGTCCGATGCGCGGATCGGAGCCCATCACGTCGGCCACCGCGGTCACATCGGCGCCCGCACGCTCGCACACGCGCGCGAGCGCGTTCGCGAACGAGATCTTGAGAGAGAGGAAGGCGTTGCTCGCGTGCTTCGCGAGCTCGGCCGTTCGGATGTCGGTCACGATCAGATCGACCCCGGCATCCAGCAGCGGCGCGTAGAGACGCTTGAGGACGTCGAACGACTGAGGTGACTCGACGCCGATGACGATGCGATCGGGTTCGAGCGCGTCGTGCATCGCCGCTCCCTCCCGGAGGAATTCGGGGTTGGAGGCCACGTGGAAGCTTCGTCCACCGCCCTCGCGCTGCAAGGTCGTTCGGACCCGGTCCGCCGTGCCCGCCGGGACGGTCGATTTCTCCACCACGACGGCGCCGTCCGGAGCGTGGCGCGCGATCTGACCGGCGGACTGCTCCATCGCCAGGAGGTTCGCGTCGCCGTTGGCGCGAGCGGGTGTGCCGACGCAGATGAATACGACCTCGGCGTCACGGAGAGCCTCGTCGGCGACGGTGCTGAAGGACAGCCGCCCCGATGCTGCTTCCCGCGCCATGGCCTCTTCGAGTCCGGGCTCGAAGAACGGCGGGATGCCCCGCTGGAGGAGCTCGATCTTCTCGGCGTCGACGTCCGTTCCTATGACCTCGTGGCCGATGCTGGCGAACGTCACGCACGTCACCAACCCGACGTGCCCAGTGCCCATCACCGCAACCTTCACCGTATGCCTCCGCTCTCGGTACTCGCTCCCCAGAGGCTATGGCCTGCAACGCTCGGGGCCGACCTTCGCGGTCGGTACGTTCCATACGGCCCTCGACGTAGCGACGGGGGACCGGGGCGTACGACCCGGCCGATCAGACCCGGCTTGAGGTCTCTGGGGGCCACGTGGTCTCCTGGCGGAGCGAGGCGAGCTCTCGATCGGTGTCGTCGTACGGGGACCGGTGCAGGAGCCCGCGCCTTTGCTCGTACTCGCCGTACGTGTCGGGGGTCATGGACTTGTCCGCTCGGTTGAGGACCCCGCCCAGGATGTTGCCCCCGACCTGCTCGACCTGGAGACGCGTTCGCGACACCCCGGCCCGCGTCCCCTCCTGCGCGTCCGTCACTAGGAGCACGCCGTCGACGAGGTCCGCGAGCACCAGGCTGTCCGCGACCGGCTCGATGGGCGGGCCGTCCACGATCACGAAGTCGGCCTGGCGGCAGGTGCGGATGACCTCGAACATGCGATCGGACTGCAGGAGCTCCACCGGCTCGTCGACCCCCGTCACCGGCCCACTCGGCAGGACCCGCAGATCCGCGACTGCGGTGTCGACGAGTGCGTCGTCGAGGGACACGGTTCCGAGGAGGACCTGCCCCAAGCCCCGCTCGTTGCCGATCCCCAGGACCGAGTGGACGCGCGGATAGCGGAGGTCGGCGCCGATCAGAACCACGGATCTGCCCACCTGCGCGAGCGCGACCGCCAAATTCACGGCCGTCGTAGTCTTCCCCTCACCCTGGCGGGCGCCCGTGACGAGGATCGTCCTGATCTTGGCGCCCTTGCATGCGGCCAGGAGGTTCGTTCGCAACGTCCGATAGGCCTCGGCCGCCGGGCTTCGCGGCGCGTCGATCGTCACGAGGCGCGGCAGGTCTCCGCGCAGCATCGGGGACTCCGGGATGAGTCCTAGGGTCGGCGCCTTCAGTACCTTCCGGTAGGCGGACGGGCTCTGGATGCGGTCTTGCAGCTGCTCCCGCACCGAGGCGAGGGCGACGCCCGCCGCGAGCCCCAAGAGGACGCCGAGCGCCAGGTCGACCTGATGCTTCGGACTGATCGGCGCTGACGGTCGCTCTGCCCGCTGCACCACCTCGCCGGGGTTGGTGCTGGAGGTAGTGATCGCTTGGAGCTGCGTGAGCAGGCCCTGCCTGCGAGCCTCGGCGGATCTGCGGTCGGACTTCGCGATCTGCCACGACGGCGAGTCCGTGGTGAGGGTTTGGATGTCCTCATCCAGTTGTGCGATCCGAAGATCCTCGTCGCTGATCAGACGCTGGACCGCCAGCGAATTGGCATTGATCGCATCCGTTGCCTGCTGGAGTTTGAAATCGAGGTACGCCTCAGCGAATGCCTGCGCACCCGCCCGTGCGCCGTCGGCGCTCCGATCCGTGAACGTGATCTGGAGGATCTGCGTGTTCTCCGGCGTCGAGACGGAAACACGATCGATCAGGTCGACAACCCGTTCCTGCGATCCGATGATCTCCCACGCGATCCGGGCAACGTCGGAGCTTGAGACCAGCTGTGCCTCCGTCGCCATGCTGATGTTGTCGAACGGGTCGGTGTCCGTGGGCTGGATGAGGATCGGCCGGACCAGCACCTTCGAGGTGGCCGAGAAGACCTCCGGTCGCGAGTACGAGTAGCCGGCGGCGAGTCCGGTCACGAGCACGACGACCGCGAGCACCAGCCACTTCCGATGAGCTACCTTCTGCAGGAACTCACGGAGGTCGACCGAGCCCTCCGTGGAGGCCGGCCGTGGTTCCTGGAACTGTGTGTTCATCCCATCCCCATCCTGATCGAGGTGGCCGGCGTAGAGGGCGGCGCGCGGCATCTACGGCGGTTTCGGTCCCGGCTCTCACGGTAGAGGCAGCGTGCCGGACCACCATCGTGCGAACGTCGTAGGGGCGGTACGTCATCGAACCGGTGCCGGTCGATGGATGGTCGCATAACGTCGCGGTATCCCAACAGCGGTGGAGCCAGGTATGTCCGAGAGGAGCGCACGATGAGCGCCGACAGGGGTGCCCACCTGCGTGAGACCCAAGATCCGGGGAGGGGATCCATCGGTGCGAGCGTGCTCGAACCCGAGGTTGAGACGCGCGGGTCGGGGGGCGCGCCGGCCGGCGGCACGGACCGTGGCCCTCGAAAGGGCGATATGCTCGAGCTGATCGCCGTCTTGTGCAGGGCGCTCGACGCCGAGGGCGTACGGTACTGCCACTGGAAGAGCAACGAGGCGATCGATCGGTCGGCGACGGGGGAGAACGACCTCGACCTGCTCGTGAGCAGGTCGGACGCGGAGCGGTTCGAAGGGATCCTCAGGCGCCTTGGCTTCAAGGATGTCCGCCAGCCTCGATGGAAGCAGCTTCCGGGCGTCTACCACTCGTACGGCCTCGACCGGACGGGGGCCTTCGTGCACATCCACGCCCACTATCAGCTGGTCATCGGCGACGACATGACCAAGAACATCCACCTGCCGGTCGAAGATGCCTACCTGGACTCGGCGACCCTCGACCGAACGTTCAAGATCCCGTCCCCGGAGTTCGAGCTGGCCGTGTTCCTGATCCGGATGACGGTCAAGCACTGCACGTGGGATGCGTTCTTGACGTTCCAGGGATCGCTGTCCCGGAGCGAGCGAAGGGAGCTGAAGGATCTCCTCGAACGGGTGAACCTCCTCGACGTGTGGGCGCTCACGGACGAGCACTTCCCCTTCATCCCGCGCGACCTCTGGGAGCAATGTCTCCGATCCGTGAAGCCTGGATCGTCTCGCTGGCTCGGGATCAGAACGGCGGGCCGCCTGCAGGGCAGCCTCTCGGGATGGAGCCGCCGCCCGCCGGCCGCCGACACCTGGGTGCGGATGTGGCGGCGGGTCCGGACCGTGTTCCGGCGGAAGATCCTCAAGCGAGGCCCCGTCAGGAACCAGCTGGCCTCGGGCGGTGCGCTGGTCGCCCTCGTCGGCGGGGACGGGGCCGGGAAGTCGACGGCCGTCGATGCCCTGTCGCTCTGGTTCTCCTCCGAGAACATCGACTCGCACACGGTGCACATGGGGAAGCCCCGTTGGTCCGCGCTCACCGCGATCGTCAAGAGCGTGCTGAAACTCGTGGCGGCCGCGAAGCGATCGCCCACCGCCACCTCCTCTGCGAAGGCGCTCAGATCCTCCCTGGCCTCTGCGGATGAGGGCAGGATGACCCTCCGGAACCGCGCGCGACTCGCGTGGGAGGTGCTCACGGCCCGGGATCGCTACCGCACGTATCGGAGAGCGAGGCGTCTCGCGTCGAACGGCTCGATCGTCCTGTGCGATCGCTATCCGTTGCCTCAGGTCTCCTTGATGGACGGCGCAGTGACCGCTCGCATGGAAGAACCGTCACGATGGGGGGGATGGGCCCGGGCCCTGGCCACGCTCGAGCGGCGATACTACGACCGGATCGCGAGTCCGGACGTCCTGATCGTGCTTCGGCTCGACCCCGATACGGCCGTCGAGCGCAAGCGTGGCGTCGAGCCCGAGTCGTCCGTTCGTTCCCGCTCGGAGGAGATCTGGCGCATGGATTGGCGCGGTTCCCAGGCGATCGTGGTCGATGCCGCGGCGCCCATGGATCGGGTGCTCTCGGAGATCAGATCCGTGATCTGGTCGAGGCTCTAGGCATGGCATCGGGAGGCGTGAAGACGAAAGACGCGACGCCAGCGGCGGAGGCGAAGGGACGCCTCGGGCGTGCCGTCTCACGGGTGGTCTCCGACGGCAGCCTCACGAAGAAGGCGTCGTTGAACGCCGCCGCGTCCACGGCGGAGCAGATCGCTCGGATCGTGGCCGGGCTGATCATCAGCCCGATCCTGTTGACGAGACTCGGCGATTCCGCGTACGGGATCTGGCAGGTGTTGCAGCGCCTCATCGGACACGCCTCGCCGGCGAGCGGCCGCCCGGGAGAGGCCCTGAAGTGGACGATCGCGCACGAGCAGCGATCGACCGACTTCGATTTCAAGCGGCGACAGGTCGGCAACGCGCTGGCGGTGTGGGTGCTCTTCCTCCCACTGCTCGTCGCGATCGGCGGCACCCTGGCGTGGCTGTCGCCGATCTGGCTCGACGTCCAGCAGGCCTCCTACGGCACGGTTCGGGTGGCGGGAGCGATCCTGGTCCTGGACGCCGTCCTGTTCAGCCTGCTCTATCTGCCGCAGTC
>JALZDC010000216.1 GCA_030862755.1 Actinomycetota bacterium | reverse complement strand
CCGCCGGGGGTCGGGGATCCCGATCCCAGGTCGCCCAGCCACGATCCGATCGGTTGGTCGGCGGTGCTCACGCATGGTCTCCTCTCTCGACGCGGGCCGGCATCAACCGGCCTCGATGAGACGTTCCAGGATCTGCTCCTCCGGCGAGAATCCCTTCAAGCGGACGTGGTCCTCATCCCCCGGCAGAAGCGCAGCCTCCGGGACCAGTCCCACGATCTCCGAGTCCGTGATCTCCAGCCCCCTCGACCCAGCCTCGGCCGACACGGCATCGAAGGCCTCCCGGATCCCCGTCCTCTCGAGGTCCACGAGATTCATCGAGACCGTCACGCATCCTCGTTCCGGGACGGCGAAGCCGATCGCTCGGACGGCGCGCAGACCTCCCGAGGACTCGCGAACGGAGCGAGCGATGTCCTTCGCCCCGGCCTCGTCGGTCCCCGATAGGTAGATGTTGAAAGCGACGAGCGGCTTCCGGGCTCCCACCGCCGTCGCGCCGGCCCGGCCGATCTCGTGCGGACCGAAGTCCGGGAGGCGGTCGCCCGCGGCGACGGCCTCCCGCAGCCCTTCGAACTCACCCCTCCGGACGTCGGCCAGCGACCGGCGCTCCGGCACGATAGCGGCCTCGCCGTACAGGTACACCGGCAGGTCCAGCGTCTCCGCGACATCCCGTCCGACGTCCCGCGCGAGCTCCACGCACGCGCCCATGCTGAACCCCCGGACCGGCATGAACGGGACCACGTCCGCGGCGCCCATCCGCGGATGCCCGCCGCGGTGCTCGAACATGTCGATCCGCTCCACGGCGGCGGCGGTCCCGGCGATCGCCGATCGACGCACCGCGTCGGCGTCACCCAGGACGGTGGTATCCAGGCGGTGATGGTCGGGGTCCGCCTCCGCGAAGACCACACGCGCCCCCTCGACGCCCAACGCGTGCACGATCGCCTCGATCACGTCGCGTCGCCGCCCCTCGCTGAAGTTGGGCACCACGCCGACGAGCGCGCTCATGGGCACCGAGCCTACGCGACCCGCCGGGCTCAGCTCCCTGCGCTCATCTCCGGGGACGCCGCTTCTCGGGGTCGTGGACCGCGAGCACGTCGACCGTCGCACCGATCGTGCCCCCGCCGAGCGCCACGTCCACCCTCGTGCCCTCGGCGGCCATGTCCGATCGGAGGATCGCGAGGCCGATCGGTCCGTATGCGGGACTCGTCGCGGGAGAGGTCAGCACCCCGATCTCATCGCCGTCCTTCATCACAGCAGCGCCGTACTCGGGAAGTTCCTCGCTCTCGAGGCGGAGGGTCTTGAACCGGTTGGGGGGTGCGGCGGCGACTCCCTTCAGTGCCTCCTTCCCCATGAACCCGCCCTCGGCATCGAGCGCCACCACGCGATCGAGACCCAGGTCGTACGGCGTCCGCTGGTGCGCCTCGTAGTCGTAGTCGGTCACGATCATGCCGGCCTCGACGCGCAGTGGCTCGACCACATCGACCCCGTAGGGCACCGCGCCGGTTCCCTCGATCACCTTCCAGAGGTCCTCGGCATTCTCTGGCCGCGTGAACAGCTCGTATCCCAGCTCGCCGGAGAACCCGGTCCTCGACAGCCATACGGGAACGCCACCCACCTCCACCTGCTCGGGGATGAATTGGAAGTAGCGAAGAGCGTCGAGATCCACCTTCGTGAGCGGCCGGAGCGCGTCGCGCGACTTGGGGCCCTGCACCTGCAGGTGCGGCAGCTCCGGCGCGATGTATCGGATGGCGACGTCGAGCCCCTTCGACGCGTCGGCGAAGTAGGCCTCGTGATCGAGCCCGTTCGTGCAGACCCAGACGCGATCGTCTCCGTGCTTGAACACCGTTCCGTCATCGACCAGGAGACCGTCTTCGTCGAGGAAGGCCCCGTATCGGACCTGACCCGTCCGCATCCCCAGGACGTCGTTCGAATGTACGCGCTGCGCCGCCTCGAGCGCATCCGGTCCGCGGAAATCCCATTTGTTGAGCGGCGAGACGTCCCAGACGCCCACGCCCTCCCGGACAGCCCGATACTCGGCCTTCGGGTCCCCGAAACCGGTCACCCACCACCAGCCGGCCTCCTCCATGAACCCGGTCGCCGTCTTCGACATGATCCGATGGAAGGCCGTCTGCCTGCTCTCGCCCCCGTCGCGCTTCTCGTCGTCGTCCATGCTCCCCTCTTATCACGAGCTTGAACGGCTGTTCAAGTCGCGGGCCGGATCGTGCCGTCCTCGGTGACGATCGCGTCGACCGGCACATCGAAGCTTCCACTGGGCAGCTCCTCGTTCAACACCTGGAGCTCGAAGGCGAGCCCGACCGTGAAGGCCCGAATGCCTCGGAGAAATCGATCGTAGTAGCCCCCCCCGTAGCCGATCCGCCGGCCGCGACGGTCGAAGGCCACACCGGGCAGGGCGACGACGTCGATCGTCGAAGGATCGAGCCGCACCCCACCGGCCGGCTCCTGTGCCCCGAAGGAGGTGTTGGTCGTGGGGTCGCCTGGGATGTACCGGACGGGCACGAGGTCGGCACCCTCGATCCTCGGCAGGGCGACGGCCACCCCTCGCTCGTCGAGACGATCGATCAGAGGGCGTGTCGGGACCTCCGATCCGAAAGACCAGAAGAGCATGATCGTCGCCGCACGTTGGACCTCCGTGAGCGCGAGGAACCGTTCCCCCACCCGCTCGCCCAACTCCTGCCGAACGGCCGTCGGAGTGGCGTCCCGCCTCCTCAGCACCTCGCGACGGATCGGGCGCTTGGCTCGCTTCAGCCGGCCGCTGTTCATCCGCGAAGGGCTTCGGCCACGACATCGATGCGATCATCCCCACCAACCGGGAGCACGATGAGCCACGCGCAGCCCGCCCCCGCCAGACGGTCAGCGAAGGCACGGAGCTCGAGTGCGCTCCCCTGCCACACCTCCATCGACAGACCCTTCGCCCGGCGCTCCTCACGCAACCGATCCAGGTCGCCCTCATCGACCCCCACGAGGGCGATCCCGCCCCAGGTGGGAACCACAGGAC
>JALZDC010000187.1 GCA_030862755.1 Actinomycetota bacterium | reverse complement strand
GGATATGGACGACGTCTGGAAGCCTGGCATCGGGCTGGTGCCTCGGACCGTCTTCGCACCACACTGGGACATGGTTGACACGTGGATCCCGGGCGCGACGAAGTTCATCGTGGCCTCGCTACCCGAGGGCTACACGTTCATCGGGATGGACGAGGACACGGCGATGATCGGGAGAGGATCGTCCTGGGAGGTCGTCGGCAAGGGCGGCATCCACTTCCAGAGGAAAGGTCTCAACACGACGTATCGGGACGGCGATCGATTCGACTTCGCCTTGATCGAGGAACTGCCAAAGGTCGATCCCCGTGGGCCGGACGCGACGATCGTGTGAGGGGCCTGGGTAGCATCTGGGCGTGCCGGCGAGACAGGCGACCCGCGACGACCCGATCGAAGCGCGCGCACCCGAGATCGTTCGGGGTCTCTCCGAGGCGTATCCGCACGCGAAGGTGGCCCTCAGCTTCACGAACCCGCTCGAATGTCTGGTGGCGACGATCCTTTCGGCACAGTGCACCGACGAGAAGGTGAACGAGGTCACGGCGACGCTGTTCCGGAAGTACCGGACGGCCGAGGACTACCTCCGCGTGCCCGAGGACGAGCTGAAGGCGGACATCAAGCCGACCGGCTTCTTCAACCAGAAGGCGACGGCGATCCGCGAGGCCAGCAGGCGGATCGTGGAGGCGTACGGCGGCGAGGTACCCGGCACGATGGAGGATCTCATCACCCTGCGAGGTGTCGCTCGGAAGACCGCGAACATCGTGCTGGGGAACTCCTTCGGCGTCGTCGAGGGGATCGCCGTGGACACGCACGTGAAACGCGTGTCGAACCGACTCGGACTCTCCGATCAGGCGGACCCGGTGAAGATCGAGTCGCAGCTGATGGAGCAGATCCCGAAGGACCGCTGGTTCGACTTCACGTACGTGCTGATCGATCACGGCCGCGCGATCTGCGTGGCGAAGAAGCCGAAGTGTCCGATCTGCCCGGTCGAGCTGCTGTGCCCGGCCAGCCAGGCGTGAACCTCGAGCGCCCGTTCAGGCCGATGGTCGTTGCGCACCGTGGTGCCTCGGTGGAGCAGCCTGAGAACACGGTCGAGGCCTTCGATGCGGCGATCGACGCCGGCGCCGACGCCGTCGAGTTCGACGTGCGAGTGACGGCCGACGGGGTCGCCGTGGTGATGCACGATCCGGACGTCTCGCGGACCACGGACGGGTTCGGGCTGGTCGCAGAGCTGACGCTCTCAGACGTTCGACGTCTGCGCATCCCCTTGCCGGGCGGCGGCGCGGCCGGCGTGCCGACGCTGGAAGAGGCTCTCGAGTGCCTGTCAGGCCGCGCCGCCGCCGATATCGAGATCAAGAACCTTCCGGGAGAGGCGGGCTTCACACCGGATCGGGAGCCGGCCGTCGAGGCGACCCTCGCGGCCTTGGAGGCGATGGTGTTCCCCGGCCAGGTGATCGTGTCTAGCTTCAACCCTGCGTCGATCGCGCACACCCGGCGGCTCCGGCCGGACGTGTCCACAGGGCTGCTCACCTCCTACGACGTGGAAGCGGACGAGGCACTCGGACGCGCAAAGGCCGATGAGCACCCGTGGGTTCTGCCGTTCGTCCTGAAGGTGCTCGAGGCGAGCGACGGTTTCGCCGACCGCGTCCGTGCCTGCGGCGCGCTCCTGGGCGTATGGATCGTCGACGATCCCGAGACCGCGCGCCGCCTGTTCGATCTCGGCGCCGACGCCGTCGCGACCAACGACCCGCGCGCGATCGCCCCGATCCGAGACGAGGCAGTCGGCTAGGTGTTCGCTGCAGGCTTCCGACGAGGACGTTTGCCGGATCACCTACACGGCCCACTCGATGGGTTGCGTTGCGTCGTGGTCGAGGTCGAGGCGGCCAAAGACGCCTTGATCGGCGCTGTTCCCTCGACGCGGCTGCCGGGGACGCCGCTGGCCGAGGCGATCCTGGAGCTGGAGCGCAGGCTCGCCGCGGCGCAGGCCGTCATGCCGACGTGGCGCCATCCGGACCTCGAACAAGAATGGCAGGCGTGTGAGGAGGGCATCACGGAGTCGCTTCGGCTGGCCGCCGAGCTCCGGGAGGATCCGCCGGAGCTCGCGGGCTTCGAAGGTCTCATCTGGGCCGTCGACCGTCTCCTCGCACCGCTGGAGGCGTTCGAGGCGGCGGCCGACCGGTTCCGTACGCTTCGTCGCTGAGATGTCCGTCGTCAGCCTCGTCGGGGTGCAGAAGTCGTACGGCACCTGGTCCGTCCTCCAGGGCGTCGATCTCCTGGTGCCCGACGGCGCGCGCATCGGGATCATCGGACCGAACGGTGCCGGCAAGACGACGCTCCTCCGGATCGTCGGGGGTACCGAGGACGTGAACGAGGGCGAGGTGGTCCGCCGTCGCGGCGTCACGATCAGTTACCTGGAGCAGAACCCCGAGGGGGACGCCCGGACCGCCGCAGCCTGGGTCTTCTCGGGACGGCCCGACGTGGCGGCGCTCGACGACGAGCTCCGGGCGATCGAGGCCGAGCTCGGGAGGCCACAGGTCGTGGCCGACCTCGCGAAGATGGACCGAGTGCTCATCCAGCAGCAGGCCGTGCTCGATCGATGGGTGCAGGCGGGAGGCGCGGGCCTGGCGGGCGAGGCGAGGAGCCTCCTCGTCCGACTCGGTTTCGACGAGCACGACCTGACGCTCCCGACGACCGCCCTCTCCGGTGGCCAGCGGAAGCTCGCCGCGTTCGCCGCATGCCTCATCCGTGACCCGCACCTGCTGCTCCTCGACGAGCCCGAGACGCACCTCGATGCCGACAAGCGGGAGCTGCTGGAGGAGGCGATCACGGAGTTCCCCGGAGCGGTCGTCACCGTGTCCCACGACCGCTACCTCCTGGACGACACCGTGAACCAGATCGCCGAGCTCGACCGCGGGAAGGTCACGATGTGGCCTGGCAACTACTCCGCATACGCGGTCGCGAAGGAGGTCGCGCTTCAACGCCAACAACAGGTGTGGGTCACGCAGCAGAAGGAGATCGCCCGGCTCGAGGCCGCGATCGCCCGGTTCAAGCTCTGGGCGGACATGGTGGTGAACGAGCGCCACATCAAGCAGGCGAGGAGCAAGCAGCGCCAGATCGACCGGATGGACAAGGTCGACAGGCCCGTGTTCGAACGCCGCAAGATGGCGCTCGAGATCCGGCCGTCGGAGCGGGGCGGGCAGCGGGTCCTCCGGGTGCGGGACCTGTCGAAGTCCTTCGGCGGTGGCCCCGTCCTGGAGGGCGTGTCGTTCGACGTGTACCGGCGGGAGCGACTCGGCGTCGTCGGGCCGAACGGCGCCGGGAAGAGCGTGCTCGGCCGGATCATGGCGGGCGAGCTCACGCCGACCTCGGGAGAGCTCTGGGTGGGTCCCTCGGTCCGCATCGGATACTTGGCCCAGGGATTCCTGGGGCAGGATCCGACGCTCTCGCCGGTGGAGGCGGTCCGGAAGGCGAAGGCGATGTACGAGGGCGAGGCTGTCGCCCTCCTCGCGAAGTTCCTGTTCCGCTACGACCAGATGCGCACGCCGCTCGGATCGCTGTCGGGCGGGGAGCGCACCCGGCTCGAGCTCTGTCTCCTGATGCTGTCGGGCGCGAACTGCCTCGTGCTCGACGAGCCGACGAACCACCTGGACATCGAGAGCATGGAGGTGCTCGAGGGCGCCGTCGAGTCGTTCGACGGGACCGCCATCGTGATCTCGCACGACCGGTACCTTCTCGACCGGCTCTGCGACAGGATCCTCGAGGTGCGTGACCGCGAGGTGCGGATCTTCGACGGTGGCTACGACGACTGGCTCACCGCGAAGGCAGCGGTGTGATGGCGGCGTGAGCGAGAGCCTCGCGCGGATCCGCGATGACGTCGTCGTCTGCCGGGCGTGTCCCCGCCTCGTCGAGTGGCGGGAGAGGGTCTCGCGCGAGAAGGTCGCTCGCTTCGCGGACCAGGAGTACTGGGGGAGGCCGGTCCCGGGGTGGGGGGATCCGGACGCGGCGGTCCTGATCCTCGGGCTCGCCCCGGCGGCCCACGGCGGGAACCGGACCGGCCGGATCTTCACGGGCGACCGGAGCGGTGACTTCCTGTTCGCGTCGCTGCACCGTACAAGCTTCGCCAACCAACCGATCTCCGTCTCGCGCGACGACGGGCTCCGGCTCGACGGTGCGTACCTCGCGGCGGTCAACCGGTGCGCGCCCCCGGCCAACAAGCCCACACCCGAAGAACGAGACCGGTGTCTTCCGTACCTGGAGCGGGAGATCCGCGCGTTGACGGTCCTGAAGGTCATCGTCGGGCTCGGGGCGTTCGCGTGGGACGGAGCCCTCCGCGCTATGGGGGCGCTCGGCCACGTCGTGAAGCCGCGGCCGCGGTTCGGCCATCTCGCCGAGGCGCGCGTGGGACCCTTCGTCCTCATCGGCTGCTTCCACCCGAGCCAGCAGAACACGTTCACCGGCAGGCTCACGGTCGCGATGCTGGATGAGGTATTCGAACGCGCCCGCGACCTCGCGGGACGTTAGTCCGGCCCCGTTTCGTCCTCGTCGGGTCGTCCCGTGACGCGGCGATGCAGTCCGCGTAAACCCGGCAACCGGTCGAACTCGAGGATCAGCAGTGCGAGCCCGGTCCCGAGGATCGCGGTGAGGTACAGGCCGATACCCGCCACGACGCCGAGCGCGGCGACGCAGAGGATCGACGCGGCGGTCGTGAGGCCGCGCGTCTCACCCTCCTCGGCGCGCCAGATGATGCCGACCCCGAGGAACCCGATCCCGGTGGCCACGCCCGCGACCGCCTGCCCGGCCGTCTCGGGGAACATCGTGATCGCGAGCCCCGCGAACGCGGCCGCGCCGAGCGCCACGATGGCGAAGGTCCGCTCGCCGGCGCTCTTGCCGCGGGATTCCCGTTCGAGGCCGACGAGGAAGCCGAGCAACGCGGCCAATGCCATCCGAGCGGCGAGTGTGAGCTCTAGCGTTACTCCGCCTTCTTCGAAGAGGCTCACGCCTGAGAAGCTTAATCGGCACGGCGGTCGATCCCCGAGGAGGGGACGGCGAGCGTAGTTCATCGCCCCTCGTATGCTCGTTTCATGGGCCGACACGGCTTCTTCCACCCCCCTCCGATCGACGAGGATCGTCGACCTATCGACCGCGCGACCGTGCGCCGCGTGATCGCCGCGTTCCGGCCGTACAGGGGAAAGGTCGGGCTGGTAGCCCTCGCGATCGTGATCACCTCGGGCCTCGGTGTCGTCAACCCTCTGTTGATCAAGTGGATCTTCGACAACGGCCTCTTCGGAAATCCGCCTGGGTCGTGCGGGGGTGCACCGTGTCCGGACCTGGGCACCGTCTACCTCGGCGTGATCTTGATGATCGCGATCCCGATCGTGACCGGGATCATCGGCGTCGGGCAGACCTATCTCGCGAACCTGGTGGGGCTTCGCGTGATGCAGGACTTCCGGAATGGGCTCTACGAGCACCTCCAGTT
>JALZDC010000181.1 GCA_030862755.1 Actinomycetota bacterium | reverse complement strand
CCTGGGCTCCTCTCGAGCTCCAAGCACCAATCGTACGGGAGCCGCCCCTGTGACGCCCGACCCTCGAGGTGCTTGCATACAAGGGAGCACATACCCACCATCGTGCTCGGAGCCGCCCATCGAGGCGGCTCCGGAGCACGGAGGGGGAAGGGAGGACGAAGTGGCTCAGTACGAGGCGTATTGCGTGAAGTGCAAGGCGAAGCGTCAGTTCGAGGGGACGGTCGTCACCCTCAAGAACGGACGGAATGCCGCGTCGGGGACATGTCCCGTGTGCGGCACAAAGGTCATGCGGATCCTCGGCAAGGCAGACGTGGCCGCTTCCTAGGGACGAGTCAGGAGCTGCTCGGGGCTGACCAGCACAGGCCCCGGGGTCATCCGTCGGTGGCGGGCCGAGAGGTCCGCCACTGTCGTCTCGGCGAACACCGTCTGCACGGCCCTCGCGACGTCGGCCCAGAACCCTTGCAGCCCACAGCGTGAGTCCTGGAAACACGTGTGATCCGAGGGCTCCAGGCAGAACATCGGGATGATCTGGCCCTCGATCGCGTCCGCGATCTCGGCGACGGTGATCTCCTCGGGGAGCCGGGCGAGCCGGCATCCTCCGCCTCCCCCGCGGAAGCTCTCCACCAGGCCCGCCTTGGAGAGCGCCCCGAGCTGCTGCTCGAGGAATCGAACCGGGATCTGCTGCCGGGAGGCGATCTCTCTCGCGGGGACGAGCACGCCCGCGTGGGCGCCGTCCGCCAGCTCGATCATGGCGCGCATCGCGTACTCGAGTTTCTGCGAGACCTTCAGCACGGCAGCGTCCTTTCGCTCACCGAGCGTAGGAGGGGCGTCCGGCGCCGTCAACGCTGCCCTCGCAGCCAGATCGCCCAGATTCCGGGTATGGAGGCCAGCGGCCGCGGGCCGATAACTCAACCGATGTAGGTTGAACGGGCTCCCCCGGAAGGAGGACAAGGCAGATGGGTCGCGTGCTGGTCGTCGACGACGAGCCCGATGTCCTGCTCCTTTGCAGACTCAACCTCCAGCAACGTGGGCACGAGTTGCTCGAGGCATCCAACGGGAGCACCGCACTGGAGCTCGCGCGGGAACGGCATCCCGAGGTGATCGTGCTTGATCTTATGTTGCCGGGGATGAACGGCTACGAGGTCCTCGAGAGCCTCAAGCAGGACGAACGGACCTCGGACATACCGGTCCTGGTGCTCACGGCCAAGTCCCTTCGCGCGGACCGCGAACGCTCCCACGGGCTGGGCGCATCGGGATTCCTCACCAAGCCGTTCTTACCGAGCGACCTCTGCGAGATTGTGTAGTCGCTCTTTCCCACCGAGGGCCCACGCTGAGTCAGCCCACGCCGGCCTGATCCTCACCCAGCACGACGACCACGTCGGCCGATTCGTTCACGACGTCTCGCAGGTCCGCAGGAAGGGGTTCGACCGGGACGCCCCCGAGATAGGTGTCGGAGAGCAAGGTGGCGTCCGCCCGATTCTGCGCCTTGTTGCCGTCCGGCCGGAAGTAGACGATGGAGTCGACGACGGGCTTCTCGGGGGCGTCCGCGGGCTCCCCGGCCCGCAGGTAGCCCCCTTGCTCTTCCAGCATGATCTGGAAGTCTCCTGCGTACCCCGCCCTCGAGGTCCCATTGAGCACCTGCACGAGGACACCCTCCTGGTTCGGGACGACCGACTGCTGCGGTGACCGCGTGGGTGAGGGACTCTCGCTCGGGGAGGGGCTCGGCGGATCTCCGGGGGCTGCCTCGGTCTCCCGCGCCGAGAACCCGTTGGCGAGCACGGCAACGCCCCCGATCACGAGGGCGACCACGATCGCGAGCCGAGCGACACCCGGATTCACGCGGCCATCCTACCGGCCGATCGGCACCCGCGGGCTCAGACGCGAAGGCCCAGGCCCGAGGCCGTCCGGGTCCGACGCCTCACCTCTCGGACCCTGCGCAGCCGGCGCACGAGCATCGGATCGTAGATGAGCGCCTCGGGGCGGTCGATGATCCTGTGCAGGAGCTGGTGGTAGCGGGACGGGGAGAAGCCGAACCGCTCGCGGATCGCGCGCTCCTTCGTGACGGTCAGCTTCCAGGCCTCGCGTTCGAAGTCCAGGACCTCCGTGGCCCGCTGGTCCAGTCCCGACGGGTGCGCCTCGCACCGTCCCTCCCCCATGCGGCGAGGGTAGCCCGCACCAGGCCCGGTTCAAGCACTGCCTCTCGTCTCCCGACACTTCGTAGATGGGAGGATGGGGCGCTCAGGAAGGCCGTGGTGCATGACACGAAGCGAAGACGTCGAACAGCGAGACGCCCCGGCGGCCGATCTGCGCTCCGTCGCGCAACTCAACATGCTGCACAGCATGGCCGCCACGCTGGCGAGCCTGGACGACGTCGCGGGGATCGCGGCGGCGATCACCGAAGAGCTGCGGACGATCCTCGACTACCACAACTGTCGCGTCTACGTGATGCAGGACGATGGGCGGACCCTGATGCCCATCGCGTTCCGGGGCGAGATCTCCTACGAGTACGACCACGAGACCCTCGAGGAGCTGATCACCCAGGTCGGCGAAGGCATCACCGGCTGGGTTGCGGAGCACCGCACCTCTCTCCTCACGCCCGATGCGAGACTGGTCCCGTTCGCCGTCCAGATCCCCGACACCGACGACATCCTGGAATCGATGCTGGCCGTTCCGATGACGGTGGGCGAGGCGGTACAGGGCGTCATCGTTCTCTCGAGCCTCGGCTACGGTGCCTTCGATGAGGAGGACCAGCGCCTGCTCGAGGTCTTGGCATCGCACGCCGCGATCGCCATCTCCAACGCGAAGCTGCTGCAAGCCGAGCGCGAGGCGGCGGAGACATCGTCGGCTCTCCTCGGGCTCTCGAAGCAACTCACCCAGCTGCGGTCGGTCGGCGACATCCTGCAGGGCGCGATCGAGACGGTACCGTCGCTGATGGAAGCCGCGGCTGTCGCGTTCCACGTTCGAGACGAACACACCGGTGACTTCCGGGTCGCCCGCCTCCTGACTCTGGACCCCGAGACGATCCGCCCATGGCAGGAGATCGGCGACGTACCCGACGAGGTAGCGACATCGGTCGTGTTCGACAACGACGAGCCGCTGGTCATCCCTCGGGACTCACCCATCGTCCAGGGCGGGGACTACCTCGTGTCGAAGGAGCCGCGAGAGGTGCTGGTCGCTCCGGTGACGTGGGAGCCCGACGGAGCCGGAACCATCGCTGTCATCGGACGGGATGGCGACGGGATCTTCGGGGACCGGGAGCTCCGGCTGATCCGCGGGGTGGCCGACCTCACGTCGCTTGCGCTCGGCAACGCCAGGCGGATGTCCGAGCTCGAGCGATTCCATGAGCTGGTTGCGGGGTTGCACGCAGCGTTCTGGGAGGCGTCGATCCCCGGGTTGGAGTTCACTTTCGTCGCCGGCGCGGTCCAGGACCTGCTGGGCGGCAGTACCTCGTGGCCGAGCGAGGCTCGTTCGTGGGGGTCTCACATCGACGAACGCGACCGCGAGGAAGCCGCGGCGGGACTGCAGCGCGCGATCGAGAGCGGCGAGGGCGAGGCCCTCGAGTATCGGGTCTCGAGCGACGACGGGTCGCCTCGCTGGATCCGGGACCTGATCCACGTGATCCGAGGCCGCGGAAACAGACCCACCAACCTCAGAGGTCTGATGGTCGACATCACGGAACGCAAGCGGGCGGAGCGAGCGTTGCGGGCGAGCGAGCGGAAATACTCGGATGCTTTCAAGCGCGAACGAGAAGCAGCGCAACGTCTCCGCATGCTCGACGAGATGAAGAACACCTTCCTGGAAGCGGTATCCCACGACCTCCGCACGCCGCTCACATCCATCTTGGGCTCGGCACTCACGCTCGAGCGCGCGAGGCTCGACCTGCCCGGCGACGAAGCGCTCGACATGGTGGGGAGGATCGCGACGAACGCCAGGAAGCTCGAGCGGTTGCTCTCCGACCTGCTCGACCTCGATCGTCTCCAGCGCGGGATCGTCTCACCGAAGCGACGCTCGACCGACCTGAAGGACTTCGTCCGGCGAGCGGTTCAGGAGATGGACACGCGGGGACGTGTGCTCGAGATGGACGTCCAGCTCGGAACCGTACAGATCGACCAGGCCAAGACGGAAAGGATCCTCGAGAACCTCCTGTCGAACAGCGTGCGACACACGCCCCAGGAAGCGAAGATCTGGGTGCGCGCTCGTCCGCAGGACGACGGTGTGCTGTTCGTCGTCGAAGACGACGGGCCGGGGGTGCCGCCGGAGTTGCACGAGGCGATCTTCGAGCCGTTCCGGCAGGCCCCGGGGTCCTCCTCGGTCCACGCTCCCGGCGTCGGGATCGGCCTGTCACTGGTCCGGCGTTTCGCCGAGCTCCATGGCGGCAACGCGTGGGCGGAGGAGCGCCCG
>JALZDC010000175.1 GCA_030862755.1 Actinomycetota bacterium | reverse complement strand
GCGTCGAGCTCACCCGCGAGGCCGCGCCCGCGCGCGCCGTGTGCGAGCGTCTGCTGGAGCAGGGCGTGCTCGCGAAGGACACACAGGAAACGACGATCCGGCTGGCGCCGCCGCTGGTGGTCTCTCGTGGTGACCTGGAGTGGTCCCTCGAGCGGATCGTGAGCGCGCTGGCCGAACGCGCCTGACAGCCTCCCCCTAGTCCCAGAGGCGTTCCACGTGCCATCGGTCGTGCTGGCGGTCGTGGTACAGGTCCCAGACGGCTCCGCCGCGCGCCTCCACCCGCCAGTACTCGCGATCCCGGCCGTCCTCCCACCATCGGCCCTCGATCCGCCAACGGCCGATCACGTCGACGACCCGGTAGCGGCGCCCCCGCCATTCGAACCCCGAAGGCATCCCCCCGTCCCGCTCGACCCTGACCTCCTCGTCGAACCGCTTGGTCACCGTGCGCTGCCTCTCATCCGAACACCTGTTCGAGCGGGAAGGAGACGATACGCCCCTCGGCGGATACGCGTCAAGGCCGGGTATCGTCGCTCCGGTGCAGCGCTTCCGCCCAGGTGAGCCGATCGTGCTCCGCGAGATGTGGCGTGGCCGCGTCTTCGAGGCCCGGCCGATGATCGTCGTCCAGGACGACCCCGAGCAGACCACCCTCTTCTTGCCCGGCGGCGTCCGGTGCGGCGTCCCGATCGGCGAGGACGGGTCCTCGCTCCGGCTCCCCGACCGGCCCTGGCGCCTGGAGGTCCGGCCCCGAGGTGACCGGCCGGTCCTGTCCTTCGCCTGGCCCGACACGCCGTACGCGGTCCTGCTATGGGTCGCCGAGGACGAGCGTCGCGTCTGGTACGTCAACCTCGAAGATCCGATCGAACGCACGCCGATCGGCTTCGACACCGTCGACCATGCGCTCGACGTGGTGATCGAGCTCGATCGCTCCTCGTGGCGGTGGAAGGATGAGGAAGAGCTCGCCCACGCCGTCCGGGCGGGCCTGTTCTCCGAGGTGGAGGCGGCTGACTTCTACGACTGGGGGAAGCGGGCGGTCGACCGCGTGCTCACGAGCGAGCCCCCCTTCGACCGAGCTTGGGAGGACTGGCAGCCCGACCCCGGCTGGCCCGTTCCCGAGCTGCGCGACGGGTGGGATCGCCTGTGAGCCGGATCGAGCGGGCTCAGACCCCCGCCGGCGACGGTGCGTTCGACCGATGTTCCCGGTACCAGGCGATCGTCGTGGCCAGCCCCTCCTCGAAGGGCACCTTGGCCGTCCATCCGAACGCGTCCCGGGCCCTCGACACGTCGAGGGCTCGCCTCGGCTGGCCGTCGGGCCTCGTCGTGTTCCACGCGAACGTCCCGCGGAAGCCCGTGAGTTCCGCGATCAGCGTAGCTAGGTCCCGGATCGAGATCTCCCGCCCGGTCCCGAGGTTCACCGGCTCGCCCCCCTCGTAGCGTTCCGCACCGGCGACGATGCCATCGGCGGCGTCGTCGACGTAGAGGAACTCGCGGGTGGGGACACCGGATCCCCAGACCTCGATCACTTCCTCGTCCCGCTCGACCGCCTCCACGCACTTGCGGATCAGCGCGGGGATCACGTGCGAGCTCTCCAGGTCGAAGTTGTCCCGGGGCCCGTACAGGTTCACCGGGATCAGGTAGATGCCCCGCATACCGAATTCCTGGCGGTACGCCTGGAGCTGCACCAGGAGCGCCTTCTTCGCGATCCCGTACGGCGCGTTCGTCTCCTCGGGGTAGCCGGACCACAGGTCGTCCTCGCGGAACGGCACGGTCGCGAACTTGGGATAGGAGCACACGGTCCCCACGCACACGAACTTCTCGAGCCCTCGTCGCCGGCCATGTTCGATCAGCAGCGCGCCCATCATCAGGTTGTCGTAGAAGAACGACCCGGGTGACCGCTGGTTCGCGCCGATCCCGCCGACGCGGGCGGCCAGATGGACCACGACGTCCGGGCGCGCGTCCTCGTACATCGCCCGGACACGGTCGTCCGACGTCAGGTCGTAGTCACGGCTGCGGGGGACGAAGACGGACGCCCCGCCGTCCTCGAGACGTCTCACCACCTTCGAGCCGAGGAAGCCCGATCCCCCCGGAACCGCCACCGTCCTCCCGGACCAGCTGCCGCTCACGGCCGGGCTCGGGTCATGGCCGGGCCGTGCTCCTCTCGGGAGCGGGGCGTTCGATCCCCGCGGCCGCCAGCTCCGCATCGACCATGGAGCGCACCAGCTCCTGGAAGCTCACCTTCGGCTTCCATCCGAGCTTGGTACGGGCCTTCGTGGCGTCTCCCACGAGGATCGGCGGATCGACGGGACGGAAGTAGCGCGGGTCCTGTCGGATGTACGGCTCCCAGTCGAGCCCGACGTAGGTGAAGGCCTCCTCGAGGAAGTCCTGGACGGAACGCGACTCGCCGGTGGCGATCACGTAGTCGTCCGGTTCATCGGCCTGCATCATCAGCCACATCGCCTCGACGTAGTCGGCCGCATGCCCCCAGTCGCGCTGGCTCTCGAGCTTCCCGAGATGGATCACCTCCGCACGCCCGGCGAGGATGTCGACGAGACCTCTCGCGATCTTCCGGGTGACGAAGGTCTCGCCGCGTCGCTCGCTCTCGTGGTTGAAGAGGATGCCGTTCGCGCAGAACATGTCGTAGGCCTCGCGATAGTTCACGGCCATCCAGTACGCGTAGACCTTGGCCGCGGCGTACGGGGACGCCGGGTAGAAGCGGCTCCGCTCGTTGGACGGGACGTCCGGGTTCGTGCCGAACATCTCCGAGGACGACGCCTGGTAGAACCGGGCCGGGCTCCCCTCCTGCCTGATCGCCTCAAGCAGGCGAGTGGTCCCGAGCGCGGTGACGTCGCCCGTGTACTCGGGGATGTCGTAGGAAACCCGGACGTGCGATTGGGCACCGAGATGGTAGACCTCGTCCGGCGCGACCTCTCGGACGATCCGGGCCACGACGGTGGAGTCGATGAGGTCCCCGTAATGGAGGAACAATCGCCCCGCTGGATCGTGTGGGTCGGTGTACAGATGATCCAGCCGTCCGGTGTTGAACGAGCTGGACCTTCGGATGATCCCGTGGACCTCGTAGTCCTTGGAGAGCAATAGCTCGGCCAGGTAAGAACCGTCCTGACCGGTGATCCCCGAGATCAGTGCTCGTTTGGAGGTCATGCGATGTCCGCGGAGCGATGAGCCTATCATTCTGCACCTCGTGGAAAGGCAACCGTCTCCGTCCCCGACCCCGGCTCCCGGCGGCGCGCCCGAT
>JALZDC010000171.1 GCA_030862755.1 Actinomycetota bacterium | reverse complement strand
CGTACGGACCGGTCATGGCACCCGTCCCTCCTCGCATGCCTACACGGCATGACCACCATATTCAGGCCCGTGACCGCCCGGATCGTCTCGAACGCCTCGGCGATCTTCTCCAGCGGCCACCGGTGCGTGACCACCTTCGCGAGCTCCTCCTGCTTGCGGTCCAGGTAGTCCATCGTGATCCGGTACTGGCGCTGCGTGGCGCCGTACGCGCCCAGCACGAACAGCTCCTTGTAGTGGAGCTGGTTCATGTCGAGCGGGCTCACGGGGTCGTGCTTCGGCAGGCCGGCGAAATACACGACCTTCGCGCGCTTGGCGGCCATCTCGAGCGCGGCCTGCTGGGCGGGCTTAGCGGGCGCCGCGACGCTCACGCGCTCGGCGCCGACGCCTCCGGTCCGCGAGAGGACCTCATCGACGCCGTTGTCGTCGCCGGCAACCCAGGCGTCGTCGACCGCTTGCCCGATCGCGTCCAGGGCGATCTCAAGTCGTTCCGCAGAGACGTCCGACAGGAAGACCTTCGAGGCTCCCCGGTCGCGTGCCATCACGGCCTGCCAGCACCCGATGGGGCCGGTGCCGAGGATCACGACCGTGTCGCCGAGCCGGATGTCCAGCTGTTCGATGCCGTTCAGCGCACACGCGAACGGATCGGCTACGGTCGCGAGATCGCTCGGCAGCTCGGGCGGCAAGGGGATCAGGTTCTTCGTCGCGATCGGCGGCACGCCCGCGCGCTCCGCGTAGGCCCCGGGGAACGGGTCGTACCCGTAGAGCAGATGGTCCTCGCAGAGGTTCTGGAAGCCTTCCATGCACCACCGGCACTCCCCGCACGTGAGGATCGAGCCCAGGAAGACCCGGTCACCCTTCGAGACATCGGGGGGCAGATCCGCTTCGACGCCCACCTCCTCCAGGACGCCGACCGGCTCATGACCGAGCTGCCAGGGAACAGGTGCCTTGGGGTCTCCGTTGAAGAAGGTCCGCGCGTCGGTGCCGCAGATCCCACACGCCTCCACCCGCAGGACGGCCCCGCGAGGATCCAGTGAAGGCTCCTCGGCATCCTCGCGGACCTCGATCACGTTGACGTCGGTCATGAACGCTGCGCGCATCAGCTCCCGAGCTCCTCCCGCAGAGCGGCGGAGGCCTTCTCCGCGCTCCACCTCTCCCGGATCACGCGCGCGAGCGCGCGTGTGATCGCCTCCGGCGACCGATGCATGAAGATGTTCCGTCCCACCGAACAGCCGATCGCGCCGGCGGCGACCGCCTGCTCCATCCGCGTGAGCAGCTTAGCATCCTCCAGGCGGGAGCCGCCGGCGAGCACCACCGGGATCCCGTTCGTCGCATCGACCAGCTTCGCGAACGCATCGGCGTCGCCCGGCCAGTTCGTCTTCACGATGTCCGCGCCGAGCTCCGCGCAGAGCCGAACGTTGCGGCGCAGGTACTCGAACCCGTACCGGTCCTTCAGCTCCTCGACACTGGCATAGGTCGTCGGGAACTCCGCCTCGGCGATGAAGGGCATGCCGAGCGCGGCGCACTCTCGCCCCACTCCGGCGAGGATCTCGATCATCGACGCTTCGGTGTCCCCACCGAGGGCGGTGAACAGGACGACGGCGTCGGCCCCGAGGACGAGCGCTTCCTCGACCTCCGCGATCTGCACGATCTCGGGCCGGTCGCCGTCCGGACTCGCGGACGCGGAGAGTAGCAACGCGAGGGCGGTCGTCGGGGAGAAGGCCGGCTCGGCGATCCGGATCATCCCCTTGCTCATCATGATGACGTTGGCTCCCCCCGCGATCGTCTCCGCCGCCCGGGTCGTGATGTCCGCCAACGGTTCCAGGAACGTCGGGGAAGTCATCCCATGATCCAGTGCGCAGATCACCGAGACCCCCGCGGGGTCGATCACACGCTTCAGCCGCATCGCCTTGCCCGTCATCCGTGCCTCCTGGGATCCGTCGCCTTCTCGAACTGGTTCGCGCTTGCGAAGTGTGTCAGAGGGGGCCAGGTCGTGCGAACCGCGGAACGCGTCGGGCTAGACTCCCGCTCGATGACCGTCATCCTCTTCGTCCGATGCGACGCCTCCGAGACGTTCGGAGTCGCGCCCGCAGCCGTGGAGGCCGCAGGCGCGATCGTCCGCGAGTGGAGCGCCCTGGATACCGATGACCCGAGGCCGTCGCTCGACGATGTGGGGGGCGTCGTCGTTTTCGGTTCCACGTTCAACGTCAAGCACGCCGACGAGCAGCCGTTCATCAAGGAGACGGCTGACGTGATCCGGGAGGCGCTCGATCGCCGGATCCCCTTCCTCGGCGTCTGCTTCGGGGGTCAGCTCCTCGCCTGGGCGTTGGATGCACAGGTCGGCGAGGGCCCGAAACGCGAGATCGGCTTCGAGCCGATCCATCCGACCGGCGATGCCGCGCACGATCTCCTCTTCTCCCACGTCGCTGACGGCGACCTGGCCTTCCAGTGGCACATGGATTCGTTCGAGCTCCCCCAGGGCGCCACCCTGCTGGCCACGGGCGACCACGTCGCCAATCAGGCCTTCCGCGTCGGAGACCTGGCGTGGGGCACGCAGTTCCATTGCGAGGTCAACCTGTCGGAGCTCGAGTTCTGGCTCGAGGAGTTCGCCAAGGAAGGCGATCTCCGGTCGGAGTGGGGTAAGAGCCCGCAGCAGGTCCGCGAGGAGGCGAGGCGGTTCATGGCCGAGCACGAGAGCCGTGGCCGTGAGGTGTTCGAACGCTTCACGCTCCTCGCGACGGGTGCATAGCCCGGGAGGAGCCGCCGATACACTCTGCTCGTGTCCGAGCGGCGATACCGCCCGTCGATCGCCGTCGTCGCGTACCACCTCGGAACCGACCGCGTCGCCAGGTGGCCGGAGGGCGGCTATGGGGTGCCGGCACTGTACGTCGACGCGCTCCGGCGGGCCGGCACGCGCCCGGCGATCCTGGCTCCGGGCGACGACAGCGATCCCGAAGAGGTGCTGGAGCCGTTCGACGGCCTGCTCCTAGTCGGCGGCGGCGACATCGATCCCTCTCGGTACGGGCGAGAGCCCTCCCCTCACCTCTACGGGATCGAGCCGGATCGTGACGAGAGCGAGATGCAGCTGCTCCGCGCGGCCGATCGGATCGCCATGCCCACCCTCTGCATCTGCCGGGGGATGCAGGTCATGAACGTCGCGTTCGGGGGAACGCTCCACCAGCACCTCCCGGATCTGCCCGAACTGATCCAGCACGGCGTGCCTGTGGAGGGCACCCTGACGATCCACGAGGTGGCCGCGACACCGGGGAGCAGGCTCGCGGCGGTCACCAAGTCCGGTCCGCTCGCGGCTGCCTCGCACCATCATCAGGGCATCGATCGGCTGGGGGACGGTGTCGCGGCCACGGGGCGGACCGAGGACGGGCTCATCGAGGCGATCGAACGGATCGTCCCGGATCAGCAAGATCCCGGGGCGACGTGGATGCTCGGCGTGCAATGGCACCCCGAGGAGACCGCGGGCCACGACCCTGCCCAGCAGTCGCTCTTCGACGCCCTCGCCCTGCTCGCACGGCTCCGCGGTGCGAGTGCGAAACCCGGTGAGGTCGAGGGACGGACCCGCTCCTACGCGATCAGCCCATACGACCCAACCTGGCCGGGTCGCTACGAGGCCGAGTCCGCCCGCATCCGCGCGGCGCTCGGCGATCAGGTGGTTCGGCTCGACCACGTCGGCTCCACTTCGGTCCCGGGTCTCGCGGCCAAACCGGTCGTCGACATCCAGGTGGCGGTGCGATCGATGGTGCCGAGGAGCGGATATGTGGATCCCTTGGTTCGGCTCGGCTACCGGTGGGCCATCGACCCGTGGACCGATGAGCACGAGTTCTTCAGCAGAAGCGAGGATGGGAAGCGCGCCTTCCACGTCCACGTCTGCGGGACCGGAAGCGAGTGGGAGAGCCGACACCTCGCCTTCCGGGACTGGCTCCGGAACCACCCGGAAGACGCCGCCGCGTACGAGCGCTTGAAGCGAGACCTCGCCGAACCGCATCCGCGAGATACCTACAGCTACGCCGCCGCGAAGACCGAGTTCATCGAGGAGGTCGAGGCCCGGGCGATCATCTGAGCCGCGGGTCCGACACGACCTCTTCCTCCTCGAGCCTGAGGAAGAGGCCCGATCGCGGCTTCGGGTCGAAATACGTGGCCTTCGCCGGCATCTGCTCATGCCGGTCCGCCACGTCCACGAATTGGTCGAAGGTGGGCGGCATGAGCGTGAATGCCGCCCCTCCATCCTCGTCCACGCGTCTGGTCAGCTCCTCGAGAGGAACCGCGTCCGAGACGAACTCGAGTCCGGGGTCTCCGGCCTCCCCGAAACCGAAGATCGGCTCCAGGACGTCGCGGTGGAGTCGGGAGACATCGAGAGACTCCACGCCGACTGCCGAGGGGTCCGGTCCGGGCACGAGCCGATACCAGCGCCCGCGGACGTACAGTCCGAAGATCCCGCGCTCCGCAGGCTGGGACTTCCCCTCGTCCACCGGCAACCGCTCGCGAAGCCGCGAAAGCAGGTCGTCGGGCTCCATCGGAAGCGGGCCCACGACCCGCCGGTGGAACCCCAGCATCCGCAGCTCGTCGTCCGGGAACAACACGGCCGGCACACCGGTACCTTCCGGTCGCCCGGCGCGCTCCCAGAGGTCCACCGACGCCATGGCACGGTGATGTCCGTCGGTGATGTAGAGCGGCTGGTGATCGAGTCGCTCCCGGATCCGGTCGACGGACCCGGCATCGTCGATCCGCCAGACGATCTGTTCGAGATCGCCGGGGGTCCCGAACCGCCTGAGCGGAGTGCCGTCGGTGATCGTCTCGACGATCTTCCGGATGTCGTCGTCGGCGCGGTACATGAGGGCGAGGAGGGTCGACCTCGCGCCCAGGCGGGACAGGTGCAGCCCGAGCGCGTCGACGCGCTCGGGTTGCACCCCTTCGTGGCCAAGGACCCGGCCGTCGACGAAGGCCCGCGGCGGCACTTCACCCACGATCCCGGTCTGCACGTGGTCGCCCGACCGCAACCGGTACACGTAGAGGGAGGGTTCCGGAAGCTCCTCGAAGAGGCCGGCGTCCAGCAGTCGCTGGAGGGACGCCGCGTTCGCCTCGTCGAGCGTTTCCCGGTCGACCGCCTGACCCTCCAGTGCGTCGTCGGGCGTGCGCGACACGTGCAACCAGGAGTACGGACGCTCGGCCAGGATCGCCGCACGCTCCTCACGCGAAAGCGTGTCGTGCATCGGCGAAACGACGTGCTCCGCCCATTCGGCACGAACGATCCGGGCTGGGAAGGGATCGAGCGTGCTCATCCGTTCGCGTCTCGGAACGCGGCCATGAACCCGAGGAGCGCATCCACGCCTTCGTCGGTCATCGCGTTGTAGATGCTCGCCCGGATCCCACCGACGCTCCGATGTCCCTTGAGGTTGACCAGCCCTTCCTGCTCCGCGCCCTTGAGGAACGCGGCGTCCAGCTCGTCGGAGGGCGAGCGGAACACCACGTTCATGTAGGAACGGTGGGCCGCCTCGACCGGAGAGCGATAGAAGCCGCCGCTCGCTGCGATCGCGTCGTACACCGACCCCGAACGCCCGGCGGCGCGCTCCTCCATCGCCGTCACGCCTCCCAGGTCGCGCATCCAACGGAGCATCTTCCCCATCACGTAGATCGCGAACATCGGCGGTGTGTTCATCAGGCTGTTCTTGCTGGCATGCGCCCCCAATCGAAGGTAGCTCGGGAGATCCGGGTTCATGCCTTCCAGGAGCGCGGTTCGAACCGCCACCACCGCGAGGCCCGCCGGCCCGAGGTTCTTCTGCGCACCGCCGTAGACGAGATCGAACCGCTCCCACTGGATGGAGCGGCTGAGGTAGTCCGACGACATGTCGGCGACGAGCGGCACCTCCACGTCCGGGAACTCCGCCATCCGGATCCCCTCGATCGTCTCGTTCGAGGTGGTGTGGAGATATCTCGTGCCCGGCTCGATCTTCAGCTCGTCGTCGGAGGGCATGCGCGTGAACGACGAAGGCTCTCCGTCCCACGCGGCGTAGGCATCTCCCCATGCGGCCGCATCCTTCAACGCTCCCTTCGCCCACGTCCCCGACCGCACGTAACCTGCCCGCGCGCCTTCGCGGAGCAGGTTCATCGGCACGATCGCGAAC